>NZ_JAVJRX010000121.1:0-67216 GCF_040219735.1 Coleofasciculus sp. G1-WW12-02
CTAAGGCTTTTTCAAGGTTTTTTTTAGATTTAACTATAACGCCTTGCAAACTAAGAAGTTGAGTAAGCTGTTTCTTCATTTTTCGACTGTGTTTATTCAGGTATTAACTAACATTTTAGCATAATAAGTCCTGAAGAACCAAACTTTCGTCCGCCTGCGCGGACTAGATTATAAAGGGGGTGGCTAACCCGGATTTGATATCAGACCCCATTTATATAACTTTGCCACGCCTGCCAGAAAAAGTAAATGGCTAAGATAGCTAGTAGTGTACTAAATGCAAAACTGACCACCTGATCCGGTAATTTAGGCAAAAAACGGGTACTAATTTGCGCTCCCAATAAACCCCCTGTACCGAGAAGTAATCCTTCAATCCATAACACATTCCCTTGTACAGCATGACCGATACAAGCCGAAATTGCGGTAATTACAATCACGCCTAAACTGGTCTGAATTGCTGTTTTAATACTCTCTCCCAAAAGTAAAATTTGCAAGGGAACCATAATCACGCCTCCACCCACACCAAATAAGCCAGCGAGTAAGCCGGCGCTACTTCCTGTGCCAATTCTGGCTAATGCTGCTTTGCTTTTTGAGTGGGGAGTTTGTCGTTGATGTTCCGTTTCTGGAGCGTCTTGCTTTTCTCTGGCTTTCAAACGTTTGCGGAGTCGAACTAAGTAAATATTAAGTAGGAGTAATAGTCCAAATGCCGCTTTTAACCAGTAGTCGGCAAATAATTCTGTTAAATAAGCGCCAATCGGCGCTGTTATTATAGCCGGAAAGCCAATGGCAATGATGCGTTTAAAATTTATGTTACCCAGCCGCCAATTCTGTAATGTACCCGAAATCGCTGTAATGACGATTGACAGGGTGCTTGTAGCAACGGCTTGTTGATAGTCATATCCTAACGTTACTAATAAAGGTACAAGAACTGTACCGCCACCGATTCCCAAAAAGCCTGCTAGGATTCCGGCAAATAAGCCAGCAGATGCAAAAATTAATAACTGGGTCGGTGTCATTGGTTATTGGTTTTATGTCTTATGTCATTCGTCCTATGTTTTTTAGAAGGGCGGGTTTAGTCAAGTTATCGGATATCAACCGAACGTTATCTGTAAAACCCACCCCTACAGGTTTAACCACTAACTGCTTTGTTCGGGAATGGTGATATCTAACGATGTGACATTGTTAGAAAGACTGGTTAAGGGAGGCTGAATTGCATCTGTATTCCCAACGACTAACGTAACCAGTTGATTGGGTTGTAGATATTTTTGAGCCACCCGTTGCACATCTTCAATCGTCGTCTCTTTCACCTTCTGCTGATATTGGAAGAGAAAATCTTCGGGATACCCATAATATTCATACCGCATCAGCCGTGATAAGGTTTGGCTGGGATCTTGAAAGTTAAAGACAAATGAGTTCAAAACTTGGTCTTTAGCCGACTCAAGTTCTTCTGGGGTAACAGGTGTGGTACGGATTTTCTCAATTTCTGAGCGAATCGCTTGAATAAAAGATACAGTTGCTTCAGAACGAGTTTGTCCACCCGCAACAAACATCCCAGGATAGTCGTGGCGAGGACTCCAGAACCCATAGACAGAGTAGGCTAACCCTTGGCGCGATCGCACTTCGTTAAATAACCGTCCACCAAACCCATTCAGGATTTGATTCATCACATCCAACGCCGGATAATCAGGGTTATCAAATTCTCCACCAATATGTCCCAGATACACATAACTTTGGGTAAGTTGATCCTGATCCACGACAAATAAACCCTCTTCCTTTGCCTGAGACGCCGAGGGTACGGTTATCTCTGGGGGAGGTGATGGGGGATTCCAGTTACCAAACTTCTCCTGAATCCGCGATCGCATCTTGTCTGAATCAAAATCTCCCACGATACCCAAAATCATCCGTTCTGGATGGAAATATTTCTCATAAAATTCCACCACATCATCACGGGATATATTAGCTAGGGTTTTATATTCGATGGTGCGGGCATAGGGACTCTGATCCCCATAAATCAGTTTAGTAAATTCGCGACTGGCAATATCTTTAGGATCATCATTGCGACGGGCAATTTGTCCAGCTTGTTGCTTTTTCGCCAACTCCAGCTTATCTTCGGCAAAGGCAGGCTTTTTAATCACCTCAGCGAATAAGTCAAACACCATATCCACATCTTCACTGAGGGCATTGAAACTGGCGCTACCGACAGAGGTATCAATACCTGTTTCCACAGACGCCGCTCGTTGTTCGAGTAACTGATTCAGTTCATCCGGCGAATGTTCTGTTGTCCCACCTGTGCGGAGAACTTCTCCGGTAATATTAGCTAAGCCAACCTGATCAGCCGGTTCAAGGCGATCGCCTGTACGAATCATCGCTGTACCACTCACCAAGGGCAATTCGTGGTCTTCCATTAAATAGACGACGATGCCATTATCCAGTTGATAGCGAGTATACTCAGGAATCTGAATCTCTGACAGAGGCGGAAACGTTAACTCGGTATAATGCTTCGCCGTCGCCGCTACAGCAGGCGTGCGCGATACGATAACCAGAAGCATCGTAGCAACCAGTAATCCAAACCAGCGCCAGACTTTGCGACCGAATCTATTCAATATAAGATTGCTCATTTGTCATTTGTCCTTCGTCATTTGTCCTTCGTCATTTGTCCTTTGTCCTTTGTCATTTGTCATTTGTCAGAGATTTAGAACTATTAACACAACCGAATAAAACTGAGTGTATTTCCACCCACCTACTCAATCGCCAAAACCTCTGCGTTACTCTGCGTAAACCTCTGCGTCCTCTGCGTTAAAAAACAATTCGCAAGACAACAGATTCAACCCAACAAATAACCAATGACAACAAACTATTGACTCGATAACAACCGTCCAATGGTACGATTTTCCGGCGTGAACGTCTCTTGAGCCACCCTTTGGATATCAGCCGGTGTGACTTGGGCAATTGCCTGGATTTCATTAAACAGATTACGCCAGTCGCCTGTTTTCACCTCATATTCGACTAAATTACGTGCCATCCCCATATTAGAATCAAGCGATCGCAATAAGCCAGCACGGACTTGAGTTTTCACACGTTCGAGCTCTTGAGGTGAAACGGGTTCGGTTTTGAGTTGTTCAATTTCTTCTCGCAGGGCTGTTGCTACTTCTTCAACAGTATGTCCGGGTGCAGTTAGGGCATATAGCAGCATCAGATTTGGATATTTATCTCCTGGAAAACCGCTAAATCCGGCGGCGGAGAGGGCGACTTGTTTTTCTTGGACCAACGATTTATACAGGCGAGAGGTGCGACCATCGCTGAGTAAACGCCCAATAATTTCATAAACCACATGGTCAGGATGAGTACGAGAGGGTCGATGATATCCTTCTAAATACCAGGGTTGAGACGGTAATTCCAACGTCACCTCCCGCGTTTGTTGTTGGGGAGGTTCGACTAGGGTTACTTCAGGTGCGGCAGGTTTTGCCTCATAGCGCCCGAAGTACGTTTGAGCCAACTGTTTAACCTCATCGGGATCAACATCACCCACAATGGCAACGGTTAATTCACTGGGAACATAGTAAGTTTCAAAGAATTGCCGCACGTCTTCACGAGTCAGGTTGCGGATGTCTTCGTCATAGCCAATCACAGGACGCCGATAGGGATGGACTTGGAAAGCTTCATCCAAAAAAGCCTCGATCATTTGACCGATTGGCGAGTTGTCGGTTCGCAGACGCCGTTCTTCGAGAATCACTTCTTGTTCTTTATAGAATTCGCGAAACACAGGTTCTAGGAAGCGTTCCGACTCCAAAGACATCCACAGTTCCAGTTTGTTAGAGGGGAAGCTATAGAAGTAAACTGTCGCATCGGCTGACGTGGCTGCATTTAACCCGACGCCTCCAGCTTGTTCAACGATTTGACCCAACTCATTTTGCTTAACCAAGCTAGCGGCTTGGGCTTCGACTTGGGCAAATTCCGCTTGTAATTGGACAACCTTTGCCTCGTTCCCTGCTTTTTTCGCCGCTTTAATTTGTGCCGATAACTGATCCAAGCGGTCTAACAGGGGTTTTTCTGCCTGATAATCTCGCGTTCCGATTTTCGTGGTTCCCTTAAAGGCTAAATGTTCCAGAAAGTGAGCCACACCGGTTTTGCCCACAGGTTCGTCAACACCACCAACATCAGCATAGGTGGCAAAGGAGACAACGGGGGCTTGATGCCGTTCGAGGACGATGAACTTCATCCCATTATCCAGGCGAAACTCGCTCACCTGGTCAATCACGCCATCCAAATAAGGTTGGATTGATTCAGCATTAGTGGGTGGGGTTTCGGTACGAGCCAAAGCCCCCAATGGTATACTGCTCCATACCAGGGTTACGACTAAGAACGCTCCCAGGATGGAGCGCCATGGGTACTGTCCGAATGGAATAGTCCAACGCGGAAAAGGCAAAATAGATCGATTTTTTGTCATTTGTCATCCTCGCGACGCGAGAAGCCAGCTACGTTATGTTAGGTGTCAGGGGTGGGGCAATAGTGACAGAACTTTATATAGTTTAGCTATTTGTAGGGGCTATTCTGTGCCATGCCCCTACAGATTTTATTTCGGGTGTAATCCGTAGCAACTAACTTTTTGTAAATTTTCACCCGTTTGGGGGAAGAAATAACCTAGTGTAAAATACGTCTTATCTTAAAAGCGTGCCTTTTCTGGTATAGATAACCTGTCGCCCATAGCCCTTGCAGCTCATTTTGGAGTCCAATGCGAATCTTACATCAGCCCCCTCAGTCAGAGACAGAGACAAAGCAGCGTATCCTAGATGCTGCCCAACGTTTATTTGCCAGTCGAGGGTATAACGGCACAACAACCCGCGACTTAGCCGCAAAAGCGGGTGTTGCTGAAGGGACTCTATTTCGCCATTTTGAGAATAAAAAAGCCATATTAGTCGAGGTGGCGACTCAAGGATGGGTGGAATTGCTCACGGATTTGCTAACTGAATTGAGCGAAATGGGGAGTTATAAAGCCGTGGCGCAGGTGATGCGGCGGCGGATGATGCGGATGCATGAAAATGCGGATATGATGCGGGTTTGCTTTATGGAAGCCCAGTTTCACCCCGATTTACGCGATCGCATCCAGTCGGAAGTCATTGCTAAAATGTCTGATGTGGCGGAAGCATTCTTTGAAACGGCAATGGAGCGGGGGATATATCGGCGTACTAACCCCAAGGTTGTTGCCAGGGTATTTTTAGGTATGTTTGCTGTGGCGGGATTTAGCGATGAGACAATTATGGAACCAGGTGCCTCTCTTAAAGATGTGCAAGAAATGGCAGAAGGCATTGCTGATATTTTCCTTAATGGTGTCTTAGCCAAGGAGTAGAGACGTTGCATGGAACGTCTCTACAACTTAGGCAATTCCTGTGCTTGTTGAATCCAAGCAGCGACTTGATCAACAGTAGGAGACAGATCACGGCGTTGCATCGTTGCTACTTGGAGTCGTAAAATTTGCTGGTGTAACTTGTGAGTCGGGGTTTGAGCAAGCTGCTTTACTGAAATAATGCCAGCGTGCAGCAATAACCCGCAGTAGTCATAGCCAATACTAGGTACGCGAGCTAAATCAGCCAGTGCTACCCATTTATGCACATATTGTGCCTTGATTTGCAGTTGATTGGCTAGGACTTGTTGAGATTGGCGACTATTGGCGAGTTTGAGGAGTTGAGTCGTTGTCGTAATTCCCTGTTGCTGAAGCTTAGCGCAATCTTGCTCACTCAATCCAGGAAGATGTTCGATGGCGCGATCGCATACTGGAATAGTACGACGAGGGATTTTGGGTTGCTTAGACATTTTAGGGCATAAATTAGGTCGGCACAATTAAAAGAAACGAGTCATGTAATGCTGTAGACAGCATCCTATCCTCACTTATTGCTAAAGTAAACTTGACTCCATCTATCCAGTCTTGTCTCGAAGACGATTCATGGTCAATCGTTTAAGCAGTCGCCCACAACTCATAGCGGTGTTAGTTTTCGTCTTCATTGCCCTTGCACCCCTTGTCGTGCTCTTTACCCAACAACCCCCTTACCTCTCCCCACCGCAACTGCTGAGTGATCCGTTTCTCCAATTGCCTACCGACACCTCTGTGCGTGTGGTTTGGTTTACAGAATTTGCCGGAACCCGTCATAGTGTAGCTTACGGACAAGGACTAAGACAGGTTGCGATCGCCAACACCACCAAACTCACTCGTACCCGGGAAGACCAAAAATCCCGTGTTGGAGAACAAACCGAAGATGCTCAAGTTTACCAAAAACCCACGCCAAGGGATATCTGGCGACATGAAGCCAAGGTAACTCGACTCACTCCCGGTCAACGAGTTCCCTATCAAGTCACTAGCGTGCGGAATGATGGGCAAATTGTCAAGAGTAACCCCTTTACCTTAGCCTCTGCACCTCCCCCACATAACCCCCTAAAAATCCTGCTCACCTCGGATCACCAACTCATGCCAATGACAGCCGTCAATCTACAAAAGGTAGCAGAAACCGTGGGGAATGTGGATGCCGTTTTTCTCGCCGGAGACTTAGTAAATATTCCCGATCGCGCTTCCGAATGGTTTGATGATAATCGCGGCGGTGCTTTCTTCCCAGCACTTCAGGGACATGCTGATTATAAACTGGAGTACAATAACATCACCACCCTCTACACCGGGGGTGAATTAATTCAACATGCGCCCTTATTTCCCGCCACTGGAAATCACGAGGTTATGGGACGATTTTCTACAGATAGCGGATTAAATGACCAGTTCAATGACCCCCTTCCTCGCCAAGTTGCAGCAGAAATTTATCAACAAACTTCTTCCCTATTAAACCCTAAAAACAATCCAAACTGGCTCAAAGATAATTCCTTTAATACCGACACATACAACGAAATTTTTACTCTGCCGGGTAAAGAGAACTATTATGCCATTACCTTTGGTGATATTCGCCTAATTTCCCTGTACATTACCAATATTTGGAGAAATCCTAGTCTCAAACCGAATGTCAAAGGACGATATCGGGAACGGGAAGCGGATTTAAATAATCCTACCGCTTGGGGATATGGACAGCATATTTTTGAACCAATTAAACCGGGAAGTCCTCAGTCTAACTGGCTCAAGGCTGAACTCAACAGTCCAGAGTTCCAACAAGCCAAATACAAAATCGTTATGTTTCATCATCCTCCCCATTCTTTAGGAGATAATATTGTCCCGCCTTATACTGACCCCATACAAACTATTGAACGGGATAGAAAAGGCAAAATTACGGCGGTGCATTATGACTATCCCCCCCAAGCCGATTATATTATTCGGGATGTGATCCCCTTACTCGAAACCGCAGGTGTGCAACTGGTTTTATATGGACATTCCCATCTCTGGAATCGCTTTGTGAATTCTCAGGGAATCCATTTTCTGGAATCATCAAATGTGGGGAATACCTATGGGGCTTACCTGGGCGAAAAACAGCGCCAAGTGCCAAAGGGAAAAGAGTATGCCGCTACAGGAGATCCCAATGGATTAGAACCGATTCTGCCAACGATTGCACCATTGCGCGGGGAAGATAACCAACCCTTACCGTATATTGCCAGTAACGATATCACCGTATTTAGTATTTTAGATACCAGTACAGGAATCGTCAGTAGTTATCGCTTTGATACCACAAAACTAGACTCAGATGTAATTGAATTTGATGAATTTAAAATCGCTCCGGTTCGTAGGGTGCGTTAGCGCTTGCGTCACGCACCTTTACCCTGGGGTACAATAAAATATAAAAAAGAAAATTCGTGAACAAAGTGGTAGACAACCTATGGCATTTACAGATTTCAAATCCCTGGCTCAAGTTCAACAAGAATACAATATCAAGTATTCAGAAGAGAGCTTTATTTCATATATTGACTTGAACCCTTCGGATAATTTCCGTAACGAACTTGAATTTAACCTAGAAAATATAGATGTTTTTACATCTGAAGCCTCTCGCTGTGAGAATGTTATTTATCCAATCTTAAGAGAAGTCTATAAAAGCTTTGTTGACAACTACACACTCTGGAGTCATAAATCCATTACTTATGACCATAAACTCACAGGCACACCGGATTATTTAATATCAACAAAATCAGAACTCGGAAAAACTATTCTGGGTTTACCGCTTATTGTCGTTGTTGAAGCCAAACAGAATAACTTTATTGAAGGGTGGGGGCAATGCCTTGCGGAGTTAATTGCCGCACAGAAGATGAACCAGAATGAAACACAACCTGTCTATGGCATTGTTACCGATGGAGAATTATGGCAACTGGGGCGGCTTGTATTAGATACTTTTACCAAAGAGAAAACCCGAATCGCGATTACAGATTTAGATAAACTATTTGGCGCGATCGCGTTTTTGCTAACGGCATTGAAACCGTAGGGGCGCACGGCGTGCGCCCTGACATTAACGGCGTGCACCCTGACATTAACGGCGTGCACCCTGAGATTAACGGCGTGCACCCTGACATTAACGGCGTGCACCCTGACATTAACGGCGTGCGCCCTGACATTAACGGCGTACACCCTGAGATTAACGGCGTGCACCCTGACATTAACGGCGTGCACCCTGAGATTTACGGCGTGCGCCCTGACATTAACGGCGTGCACCCTGAGATTAACGGCGTACACCCTGACATTAACGGCGTGCACCCTGACATTAACGGCGTGCACCCTGGTACTAGATTGACACAGCTAAAATGGTGGATTAGATATGTCGATTTTAGGGGCGCATGCCATGCGCCCCTACGGTTTCGGGGCGCAAGATTAATTGATCACATAAGGTGTGCCGAGCCAATACCCTGACATTTTCAGGGATTAAACCGTGACGAAATTCGCCGCCGTGAGCGTGGTTGTATCCACCCCATTCAGGATAGCCAGAACATCACTACCAACCAGGATTTCATCGCCACTAAAGGTGAGAGAACCGAAGTCCAAACCACCAGAAAGACCAATCAAATCTGTAGTAACCTGGAAGTCACTAATCGTATCAGTACCTTCCCCAGCCGCGAAGACAAAGGTATCGCCACCCTTACCACCGGTTAACAAGTCATCCCCGGCACCGCCTGTGAGGATGTCAGCACCTTTGCCACCATCAAGAATATCGTTACCTGCACCGCCGTTGAGAATGTCATCGCCGCCAGCACCGATATTGAGATCATCTCCCAGTAGCAAGTCATCACCATTACCACCATTGACGACATCCCCACCCCTGCCACCGATTAAGGTATCATTGCCTGCCAAACCGTCGAGGGTATCTGCACCATTGCCACCGTTGAGAAAGTCATCCCCGGCGTCACCGCTGAGGGCATCAACGCCATTACCGCCGTCGATAATTAGTCCAGCAACGGCAGTCACTCCTACCGTCACCGCACCCGTACTACTTTCGATGCCATCGCTGAGGGTATAGTTAAAGCTAGCATCCCCGGTGAAACTATTATCTGGGCTGAAGATGATAAAGTCATCGCTAAAATCACCCACAGTACCATTATCATTCAGGGTGACAGTGCCGCCTACTGCGTCGCTAACCCCAGTGATGCGTAAATCCGAAGCTGGGTTATCGGCATCGGTGTCATTGGCGAGGAGGGTGCTGACGTCAATGGTGAGGGGGGTATTTTGAGCTGTGGTAACGCTGTCGGCATTGGCAACAGGAGCTAGTTCATATTGAAAATCATCATAGCCAATACCACCGCCATCAGTGATGGTGTTGATACTAATGCGGGTAATGTTACTAAATGAGGATAAATCGATAAGATCTGGGTTCAAGCCATTTCCATCGGTGACGAGATTAACGGTTTCAATCGATCCATCAGCCGTATAGACAGTAATCAGAGCTGCCGTACCATTGGTATCGTCACCTATTACCCTAAAGGAGAGATTATTAACGGGTTGCTCAAAGTCTAGGTAAAGGTTTTGGTTCGCATCAAGATTGCCACTTAGATTTGTTACACCGATGAGGTTTGGACTAGAGGTGTTGAAAAGAGGAGCTAAGCTGAGTGTCGAGACATTATAGCCTGATTCCGTTGAAAATGTTACTCCGTCGTACTGATCACTGACAACTGCACCAGCAGATAAATCGTCAAAATTGATTACTGTCGGCATGACTTATCACCTTTATCGTTAGTTTTTATTGTTTTGGAGTTGAACCGTTAGAACTACTCTAGCCAGATTACAGAACGAAAAAAACACATAAAGTTAGCTATTGCTCCTGCCCTAATCTTCACCAAATTTTCCCCACAAATTCATGGAGTCTTTACAAAAACGGGTTGACGTTTGACTGGGCTTTATTTATGAACAAGCATTGATTACATAATTTCTTTTTTTTGTCAATATATTAAATTAGCTAATTTTACCGTTCAAGTTAGCGACTTGAGGCGGGAGCCATGTGATAACCTATATCTATTCAGGTAACAACCTTTTGACGGTATGTGGCGTCAAGTCAGCGTGAATGGTGTAGGGGCGGGTTTCACCACTATCTTTTCGGTTGCAACCATAAGTAACTAAACCCGCCCCGACTCAGGTTTCTAGACTTCCCATGACAAGTCAGATGCCCCTGAGTGAAGCAAAGGGTCAAAATTATCCCATTGGCTAGGGGCGGGTTTAGTCTTTAGTAATTCGCCATCTTCAACTAGAGGGATGGTTCAAATTATCCCATTGGCTAGGGGCGGGTTTAGTCTCATCGGGGTTAACAACGAAAAGATAGTCGTAAAACCCGCCCCTACAGGCAAATTTCACCTGTGAACTGCCGTTTTTTTCCTCAACACTGTTTCAACTGGTTGTGATATGCATTCTACTCAAGACCTATTTGATTTCGCCCTGGAATCAATCAAAAATAAAACTCAAACCGAACTGAACTATATCCAGAAAATCTTACTCTGGGAAGTCCTGAATAATCCCCAAAAAAGCTATCGGGAAATTGCCGAAGAGCAAAATTATTCGGAGCGATATATTAGCCATACTATTGCGCCGCAATTATGGGAAAAGCTTACTTATGTCTGGGGAGAAAAAATTGGCAAAAAAAATTGTTACGTTCAGTTATCTAACCGACTCGCACAAAAAAAGCAACTCTACCCGTCTGAGTTAAGCCCAAACCAACAAGGGATTTCCTGCCAATTGCCCGGTAGCCCCATTCCCTTAGAGTCTCCGTTTTATGTCGAGCGCTCTCCCATCGAATCCAAGTGTTATCAAGAAATTCTCAAACCTGGTGGATTCCTGCGAATTACCTCTGCAAAAAAGATGGGAAAAACCTCTCTAGCGCAACGAATTATCAACCGGGCTAAACAGTACAACTTTTCCACAGTATACATCAGCTTAAACTTAGTCGAGAGTCAAATATTCAATTCCACAGCAAAATTCTGGCGCTGGTTTTGTGCCAACCTGACTCGACAGCTTGAGTTAGCGTCTCAACTCGATGACTACTGGGATGAAGATATGGGCAGTTTAGTCAGTTGTACTGCCTATATTCAAGACTATATCCTGCCAGCAATCGATTCTCCGATACTCCTGGTATTAGATGACGTGAACCAGTTGTTTTCCTTTCCCACCTTAAGCCATGACTTTTTAGCCTTGTTGCGTAGCTGGCATGAGCAAACAAACTACAATGTCATTTGGCAAAACCTGAGACTGGTACTCCTTAAGTCAACCGATTGTTATATTGCCTTAGATGTGAATAAATCACCGTTTACTGTCGGGTTATGCTTAAGTTTACCCAGGTTTACCGCTGATCAGGTTGAAGAATTAGCCCGACAGTATGGAGTTCAGTTATCATCAACGGAATTAGCCGAACTGATGAGTTTATTCGGCGGATTTCCCTATTTAGTGAATTTAGCGCTTTATCATAGCGTGTTTGACGATATCCCGTTAAGGGAATTATTCAGCACAGCCACCAGTGAAACCGGAATTTTCAGCCAATATTTGCACGAAGAATTAAACTATCTGCAAAACTATCCTGAGTTAGAGACAGGTTTTAAGCAAGTTTTGAGGGCGCAAGCACCTGTGGAATTAGAGCAAGTGTTGGCATTTAAGTTAAAGAGTTTAGGTTTGATCGATCTCAAGGAAACCACGGCTACGGTGAGTTGTCAGTTGTATCAAGAGTATTTTAGCTATGCGACTCAATTGATCATTGGTTAGGGCGTCGGTTAATAAACCGGGTTATGAAAATGAAATGCTGATAGGAGAGTTGTTATTTTTACGAGAAACCCGGTTTCGGGGAATAATTGAATTAGTGAATGGGGCGAAAGCCTCCAATCTCTACTCTAAACAACTCGTTCATTGCCGCCATCAATGGGAATATTCGCCGCCGTTGTTTTACTGAATAAATTTCCACAGAGTTCTACGGCTAATTCGGCGACATCATGGCTAGTTATTTCAACGTTGAGCAGATTATTGGTTTTATATTCGTCTACCGTTAAACCATAAGCAGCCGCACGAGACTTTAATACCTCTTCTGTCCAAATTCCGGTATCAAAAACGGCATTCGGATGTACAGAATTGATCCGAATTTTATCTTGACTCCATTCCAAAGCCGCCACCCGTGTCAATTGATTTAACGCCGCTTTAGACGCCGAATAAGCAGCAGCGCCAACTCCAGGTGCATAGACATTTTTCGAGCCAATAACGACAACTCGACCGCCTTTGGGGGCTAATTTTAAAAAGGGATGACATTCTCGCATTAAAATTAAGTTCGCATCCAAATTAATAGTGATCACCTTTCGCCAGTCCTGGGTTGATAAATCTTTAATTGGACACCCCCCTGGAAAGATGCCCGCATTGAGGATTAAGATATCTAAACCTCCAAACTTACGAATCGCTTTTTCTAGACTTTGAGTAATAGCGGTTTCATCGGTGACATCACAGGTTATGCCGATAAAGTCAGGACGATTATACAGGGTTTCAATATCCTTATTTATATCTAAACCCACAACAGCAGCACCTCGTTTTAAGAGAGAGTCTACACAGGCTTTACCAATACCCGACGCGGCTCCTGTAACTAAGGCAATTTCGCCAGTGAAGGCGGGTTCTTTTCCTCCTTTCTTTAATTTGGCTTGTTCTAACTCCCAATATTCGACGGCAAAGATATCTTGGGCGGATAGGGGTTTATATTCCTCTAAGTTGGTCGCCGTTTCTATCACATCAATGGTATGATCATAGATATCAGCGACAATATTTGCCGCTTTAATCGTTTTGCCAATGGTACAGAGTCCTAGTTCTGGATCTAGGATAACTCGGGGAATGGTATCTAATATAGTATGCTCAGGACTAGCATGAGTTTGGAAATAGTCTTGATAGGCTTGACTATAGGCGTCAACATCTTGACTGATTAAAGGCAGACGCTTGGTGCGAATCACATGATCCGGTGTCGCTGGACCTTGTTGAGAAATTACCCCAATATCTTCGCGTTGGGCAAACGCCATATATTTAGGCGATTGATCACTGGATAAAATAACCGGAAATCCGGTTATTGTTGAAAGCTGATGCCGTAATTTGGCTAAGGGTGTAGCTAAAGGTTTTTCTTGCCAAACACTACTGGGAGACGGAGAATAAGCGTTATGGTTATGTAAACAGTCTTCCGCTGCACTAACCAGTGAAATCATTCGGTCATAAGACTCTTTAGCGGTATCCCCAAAGGAAAAAATACCATGATTCATCAAAACCATTCCGATAGTATTTTCATCGGCTTCTACTGGAAATTTCTCTCCACACAATCTGGCTAAATCGAATCCCGGCATAATATAGGGAATGATCACAACTTTATCACCATAAATTTCCTTAATTCTCTGCAAACCGTTGGGAGTATTGGTAATGGTGACAATCGCATCGGCATGGGTATGATCCACATATTTGTGGGGTAAAATGGCATGGAGAATAGTTTCAACAGAAGGAGAAGGGGCTGTAGCAACAGTCATCTGAGTTTTCAGCTCATTGACCATCTGAGAATCAGATAAAGCGGGAAGTTTGGCTAATTTCAACAGATGCGCCATTCTCACGGGAGCAAACCCTTCTTTTTCAATCGTGGCTAAATCCCAACCACTCCCTTTGACATAAAGAATGTCTTCTCCTTCTCCGACTAGGTTTTTTTCGGTGATTTTGACCGAGGTATTGCCGCCTCCATGCAAAACTAAAGATGGATCTTTTCCTAAGAGACGAGATGTATAAACTCGCAGTTCTAAGTCACTTTGATATTGACTGGCTTCTTGAGGATTCCAGAGATTTTTCATCGTTAATCTGTATGTTGGGTTTGACACTCTCTTGTGTAAAAATAGCGGATACGGACACAATAGAGTTCAATCATTATACGGGTTTTCCGGTGTACAATGGCAAGGCGCGATCGCACCTGGGTTATCTGGATTGATTGATCACCATTTCCATCGGTTCATCCATTCGTAGGGGCGCACGGCGTGCGCCCATGATGTCGGCGTGCGCCCATGATGTCGGTGGTTGTCGCCATGGCGTTTCCTTTGTGTATCCTGGGGAGAAGCGATCGCGCCTAGGTTATCTTCAATTTACCCCGATTATCTGGATTAACCACGGTTTACGTTCATCCAGATTATTGCCTTGGGGTTTTTTGGGTGTAACATCGTCCATGCGATCGCGCCTGGGTTATTTTAAATGTACCTGGGTTATCTGGATTGATCACGATTTCCATCGGTTCATTCATTCGTAGGGGTGCACGCCAGGTAATGGGCGCACGCCATGAGCCCCTACAGTTGACAACGGGGGTGGATTTAAACGGCGGGTGATTAGAATGGTAAATCTAATTCCATTGATTGATAATTGGGATCATGGTACGGGTTGTCTGCGTCAGATTCCCATCGACGGGGATTGTTGATAATGTAGTTTCGGATGTTGAATAATGATTTTTGATTGCGAATGATATGTTCGTAATAGTTCCGTTGCCAAATGGGAGTTCCAATTGATTGACGCATCAAGTTAATGCGTTTGGTGACAGTGGATTTAAACCCAGCCATAAATGATGATAAGGAACGAGCTGGGCGATGGATGGGTAAATTGGATAAGGGTGTATCGGGTTGTTTCCCTGTGGGGGAAGTGTATTCAAATTGAGGAAACCCAGGGTTGTTTCCCTTATCGATTGGATCAATGGGATGATTATTTCTTTCTTTTGATGGGGTAATGATGACAATACCGTGGAGATGATTGGGCATAATTATCCATGCATCCAATTGGATTTCTTGGCGTAATTGAGCCGAATACAGCCATTCTTGGGCGACAATCTTACCAATTTGATTTAAACCCATTTTCCCGTTGCGAATTTCGCCAAACCAGCAGTGGCGTTGGTATGTGCAAAGGGTGACAAAATATGCCCCAGGTTGGGCGTAATTGTAACCCTTGAGGCGAATCGAATGGCGATGATAGTAATCTGGGTGAAAATTCATAACCAATTGGCGATCGCAAGATTATTTTACCTGTCTGTCTGCCCATCCGTCCATCCATCGGTTCATCCATTCGTAGGGGCGCACGGCGTGCGCCCATCCCACGGCGTGCGCCCATGATGTCGGTGGTTGTCGCCGTACCGTTTCCTTTGTGTATGATCGTCGATGCGATCGCGCCTGGGTTATTTTAAATGTACCCCGATGATCGGGATTGACCACGGTTTAATAGGCGCACACCAGGTAAAGGGCGCACGCCACTGGGTAAAGGGCGCACGCCGTGCGCCCCTACGGGTTCCGCACCCGGTTTAAACATTGAACCGAAATAGCATCACATCGCCTTCTTGTACCACATACTCTTTCCCTTCCGCCCGCACTAATCCTTTGTCCTTCGCCGCATTCATTGAACCAGACGCCACTAAATCATCATAAGCAACCGTTTCCGCCCGAATAAAACCCCGCTCAAAATCAGTGTGAATCGCGCCGGCGGCTTGGGGTGCTTTCATTCCTGCTGTAATCGTCCAAGCACGGGTTTCTTTGGGTCCGGTGGTTAGAAAGGTACGTAATCCTAATAAATTGTATGTAGCGCGAATTAAGGATTTTAATCCCCCTTCTTCCACGCCTAATGACTCCAAGAAATCTCCCCGTTCATCTTCCGGTAACTCAACTAATTCTGACTCCACTTGCGCCGAAACCACCACGACTTCCGCTGTCTCAGCCGTGGCTACTTGTCGGACTTGTTCCACCCATTCATTCCCAGTCGCTAAATCATCTTCTGACACATTCGCCGCGTATATAATCGGTTTAGCACTGAGTAATTCCAACGGCTTCACCGCCTCGGCTTCGTCTTCAGTTAAACTGATATTCCGCGCCGATTTGCCTTCATTCAATCCCGCACTCAACTTTTCCAAGGCTTCCAGTTCCAACTGCGCCTCTTTACTCGTCCGCGCCTGTTTGCGGGTGCGTTCCATGCGGCGTTCCACTTGGGCTAAATCTGCTAACGCCAGTTCCAGATTAATCACGTCAATGTCGCGCACTGGATCAACGGAACCGGAAACATGGATAATATTCTCATCATCAAAGCAGCGCACAACATGGACAATGGCATCTACTTCCCGGATATTGGCTAAAAATTGGTTACCGAGTCCCTCACCTTTACTCGCCCCCTTCACCAATCCAGCAATATCGACAAACTCAATCCGAGTTGGCACAATTGCGACAGAGGTGGAAATTTTTGCCAGCACGGACAACCGTTCATCTGGTACAGCAACAACCCCGACATTCGGCTCAATCGTACAGAAGGGGAAATTCGCCGCCTCTGCTTTAGCATTGGCGACGAGGGCATTAAATAAGGTAGATTTGCCTACGTTGGGCAATCCCACAATTCCGGCTCTTAACATGTCAGGACAATTTGGAAACGATTAAGGAGTTCTAAACGTGGTTAAAATTATCGGTCGCAAACCCTTGGGTACTCAACCAGTCTATGACATTGGCGTCGAGCGCGACCATAATTTTATGCTCTTCAATGGCTCGGTGGCGTCAAATTGCTTTAACAAGTCCCACTCCACGGCTTATGGATATGTTACCTATCAAACGGCTTATCTGAAAGCCAATCATCCGGTGGAGTACATGACGGCGCTGCTGACGGCTAGTAGTGGGAATCAGGATAAGGTACAGAAGTACATCGCCACCTGTGCGACGATGAACATCGATGTCTTGCAACCGGATATTAACCGATCGCAGGTCGATTTTACCCCAGTCTCTGGCAAAATCTTATTCGGACTCTCGGCGATTCGGAATTTGGGCGAGGGGGCGATTGACAATATCCTCCAGAAACGGGAAAAGGAGGGAGATTTTCAGTCATTAGCCGATTTTTGCGATCGCGTGGATTTGCGGGTGGTGAATCGTCGCACCTTGGAATCCCTGATTTACTCCGGGGCGTTTGATAGCCTAGAACCGAATCGCAAACAACTGATTCAAGATTTAGATGTGCTGATTAGTTGGGCGCAAGATCGAGCGAAGGATCGAGAGAGTGGTCAAATCAATATTTTTGATATGTTAGGAAGCGCTGATAATAACGACAGTGATGGGAATGATGCCTGGAAAGCCGCCCCAAAAACACCGAGGGTTGATGATTTCTCGGCTCAAGAAAAGCTGCAGCAAGAAAAAGAATTGCTCGGATTCTACGTCTCAGAACACCCCCTAAAATCCGTGCGTCAAGTCGCCAATCAGGTACTTATGCCGATTAACCTCAACGAGTTAGGCGAGCAAAGTAAACGCACAATGCTTAGTGCTATTGTCATGTTGGCTGAGGTAAAATTTCACAATACCAAAACAAGCGGCGAACGCATGGCATTTGTGCAAATGGAAGACCTTACAGGTCAAGCTGATGGCGTGATTTTTCCTAAAACTTTTGAGCGGATTAGTTGCTTAATTGAAAAAGATGCCCGTCTAATTGTTTGGGGCAAAGCAGATGAACGAGATGAGAAAATCCAGATGATCATCGAAGACGTCGAACCCATTGAAAAGGCACAAATGATTATCGTGGAACTGACCCCCCAGCACGTAAACAAAAAGACCATGGAATATCTGAAAGCGATTTTGCAAGAACAATCAGGGGAGAGGAAACCACAAAAAGTGCCAGTTATCGCTAGGGTTGGGGCGTTAAATCAGAGTCAATTTGTGCGCTTTGATCCTAAATACTGGGTACAAGATTATGAAGGTATGGTTGACAGGCTGAAGTCGGCGGGATTTCAAGCTCGAACCAAGGCGCTGACGCCAACTAAATAATCAGGACTTATGCAAATTCCCCCACAGGCGCTACCTGTAGGGGACTCTTCCTGAACATCCGTGTCAACTTACTGTGGATAGGGTTGCTGCGTAAGCCCTGAAGTTGAAACCAATGAGAGCTTGCGCCCCCACCGATGTACCGCATCAGACGGGAAATTGCTATATTTATAATTTTTTTACAACAGAAAGTGCCATCTTTGCAATTCCTTCATATTCTTTCATTTAGGATGATCGACAGATACCAAATGATTAACTGGGAAAAGCAACATGCCCGAATATCAATGGAAGCTGGCTATCGTCGAACGCAACCTGTTGTATTCTAACTGGATAAAGTTGATGCCAGAGGCACAAGAGCGAATGTTAGAGGAAGCTGAAGAATTGATTAGGGAGTTACCGCTATTAGATAAGCAACGATTACTTGCATTTTTGGCAAGTCTTAAAAACTATACCGAAAAACATTTTCACCATAAAATTCAGCAGATTGTTAGCCATCATATCCGAATAAATTCACAAAATATTATCGGGATAACCTTGCTCTCTGGTAGTACCGTATAACGGATAGAATTGGATTGACATCCACCCAAAACCCTGTAGAGACGTAGCATGCTACGTCTCTACTTCCTCAGAGTGTCCTAGTTAGCGGTCGAGACTTTTTCGACACACAGTCTTACACTTGGATGTAAGGAAAGTTTCCTAACCGTCAGTAGTCGCAGAGGGAGTGAAAGACTGTATCCTCAGTCTTACCTATCTCTGGGATTAGTTTCATTAGGGTTATCTACCGTTAACGATTATGCTGTCACCATTTTTCATACTATTCCTCTATACTTCGCTTTGGGTTTGGTTTTTTGGTGGATTTACTGCCAAAAAACCCGATAAAAAAAAGACACCCGAAGAACAGTTGGGAGAATCATTGTCTAAATACCTTTCTTCCTTGGACATTCCTAAAAAGAGTTAACCGATTAAGTTGACAAATCTCCAATACCTTTAGACAGACCCCACCCTAACCCTCCCCTTATAAAGGGGAGGAATCAGGGAACTCAAACGGCTTTGGTTTAGGGGGTTAATGTCACAACAGATAGGATAAAAAACTCACTGGACTTGTAATTCACTCAAAATCAATTTCAACAAGTCGCTGTAGCAAGTCCGCCTCTTGAGTCATTGCCTGACGAATCCGGGCAATCATATACGAGGCAGTATTCTTATTGACTCCGATTTTCTTCGCTAACTGACGCACACTGATCCGTTCCAGAGGATTGAGAACCAGATAAATTGCCAGAACCCATTTTTCTAAGTCAACATGAGTTTTGTGAAACAGAGTCCCAACTGTAACGCTATATGAAGTAAAGCATTCGTTACATTGATATCGGCGTTCTTTTTTTAAGCGTCGAGAATGAGTTGATTGGCAATAGGGGCATTGAGGATACTTACCCCACCGGATTTGTTCGAGACGGGCAAGGTAATTCTCGTTTTTTTGGCTCATCTTTAGTTCCAAAATCTGATGAACCAAAGATGGATGATAAAACTAAAGTAAAGAGGTGTTTTACATCATAGAATGTTGCATAAAAATGCCCAGGCAATCTGCCTAGGCGCTAAATTGACGCACTCTAAAATTTCTGGGACTCAAGTGCGGAATATGGGATTTAAGTACCTGGAGATAAAGTATGTACGCTGTACTAATAAATGTTAAGAATCCTCAAATCATGACTATTCCCCGTTCCCTATTAAGAATTCCCTTGTCCTCATGCTCAACTTTAATTGTGTCCGACTAATTCAAGTGTGATGGGGTACTACCGTAAGGTATCTAGCCAAGCCATATTTGCTTCACTCAGGGCGGGTTCTGGCGGCATCGAATAGTCAATCACCAGGTCAAGGGCGGCTTCCTGATAGGCTTGTTCAAGTAAGGTAGCTAAATCGATCGCAGGTTCAACGTCTACGGCGCTCAGGGGTAATAAAAACACGGGTATTGGCTCCCGCAGATTGAAGGGATAGCGTTCTGCAGCAGGTCTTTCATCGGCTCGACTGACCAGGATTTGATAGTCTGCTTTGCATCCACCTTGGACAGGCATGGGTTCACCGCTTCTGAGCAGATCAATTTCGACCAAATGGGTTTGGCTGCTGAGCAAGGTTTGACGCTTTTTTAGGTACTGCGATCGCCCTTCGCCGGATCGTTTATTCTTGGGTGATAGCACTTCAATAACCGTAATAACCTTGCGAGTAGCCACTTCGCGAATTTCCAAAAAGCGTTCAGTGACTTCTTCGAGCATGGGTACCGTCACGCGCTCAGGCTGGCTCAAAACGGCGGCTGAGGTAGAGGTTGTAGTGCGATTAGGCGTTTGCTGAACCACTGTTGTATCAGGAATACCGACTAAAACAGAATCCAAATAAACCCGCTTATCGACAGCCGCCCGATATTTGGGGTTAAGTACTGGGTTGAGTGTCCTCATTAATCCACTAATTAACCCATAATGGACTTCGGGCCAAATGTCTGGTCGTTCCAGGTAGGGGTTCATGCCAGGAAAATTAGGTTTACCAGTCATATCAAGTCCGGTAGATTCGGTTGTGTATAGTCTTACTTGTAAGTTTTGAGGGGTGTAGGGGCGAGTTTCACTACTATCGTCTCTTTTTGACCCAGATGCAACTAAACCCGCCCCGATTAATCCTTCGCTCTAGGACATGGCGCGTGACCCTTCACTTCGCGCATAGGGCATGGTTTTGACTTAAATTTGCCTTTCTTTTACTAACTCCTGGGCTGTATTGGCGAGTTTTCTGGCTAAGGTAGAATCCCCTTGTTTGTCAGCAATAACTGCCATGGCTTGTAGAACCTCCGCATTCGTAACGCCGCGTTCCTGCATTCCTTTGACTTCGTTCTCAACGTCTTGGGCAGAAGGTATAAATTTGTTCACCGCATATCATAGCCAAATAGATTCGGATTAACGTCTCCCAATTCCAAATCATCTAAGCCATACTCGACCCAGCGCCGATCAACCATAGCGGCGACATCTGCATCGGATTCCAATGGTGCACCCCATTCATGTTCAGTTTCGGGAGGAATTTTAGTCGTTGCATCAATCCCCATGCGTCCGCCTAAACCAATCTTTTCACTGGCAAAATCTAAGCTATCAAAGGGCGTATTGGGCAGAATAAATACATCTCGCGTGGGGTCTACTTTGGAACTAATTGCCCACACCACTTGACGCGGATCACGGATATTAATATCTTTATCCACAACAATTACAAATTTGGTGTAAGTAAATTGGGGTAAAGCACTCCAAAACGCTAAAGCTGCCCGTCTAGCTTGTCCAGGATAGGCTTTATCAATGGAAATAATCGCGGCTTTGTAACTGAGGGCTTCCATGGGGAGGAAGAAGTCCACAATCTCGGATACCTGTTGTCGTAAAATTGGCGTATAAATCCGATTGAGTGCGATCGCCATCATCGCTTCTTCCTTCGGGGGACGCCCACTGAAGGTGGTGAGATAGATTGGGTTTTGGCGATGAGTCATGCAGTGGAAGTGAACCACCGGGGAATCTTCGACGCCGCCGTAATATCCCATGTGATCGCCAAAGGGTCCATCGGGTAATACTTCCCCCGGTGTGATCGTCCCTTCGAGGACAAACTCTGAGTCGGCGGGGACTTGTAAATCTAGCGTCTTGCACTTTGCCAGTGGCACCCCGGAACCGCCGTAGAGTCCAGCAAACAACCATTCGGAAAGGTCTACGGGAATCGGGGTGGCGGCTGCCATAATGATTAAGGGGTCAACCCCTAGCGCGATCGCAATTTCTAGTTTCTTGCCATTCTGCGCCGCTTTGCGTAGGTGTCTCGCCCCACCGCGTACTGATAACCAATGGACACTCATGGTATTACCCGATTGCAGTTGTAGACGGTATACACCCACATTGGGTATACCCGTTTCACAATCTTTAGTAATCACCAACCCCAAGGTAATAATTTTTCCCGCATCCCCTGGATAGGGACGAATTAGGGGCAGTTTATTTAAATCCAGGGCGTCTCCTTCCACCACCACTTGCTGACAGGCGGGGAAAAAATCTCGTCCCGGTTTGGCTTTGACGACATCAAATAAAATCTTGCCAAACTCCACCGCCTGGGAAATTTTCTTCGGCGGTTTTGGCTGTTGTAGCATTCCCAGCTTTTTCCCCAGTGTTTCCAACTCCTGGGGATGTTCCATCTTCATCGCCCAACACACCCGTTCCTCGGTTCCCATCAGGTTGATGGCGACGGGAAATGATGAACCTTTGACATTCTCAAACAGCAAGCCAGGTCCGCCTGCCTGTAGCATCCGATTGGATATCTCGGCAATTTCTAAATCCGGGTCAACCAACGCCTTAATCCGGCGCAACTGTCCCCGTTCCTCTAAAAGCTGAATGAATGCCCGCAGATCTCTCGCCATAGTTAAGATGTGTAAAGCTTTTTCTTTCTTTTATTATGGACGCATACGCTATCCTCTGTGCGACTTCGTGATATGTCTGATCCGTCCAGCGTGCCATTGGGAACTGATACAGTGACTATTGATCAAATTTGCGATTGCGTTTACCAAATCGTCCTGGATATCCAACAGCAGCATCCGGAACTCCTCAAAGAAAAGTACAGGACTACTCCTTGGCATACCCCGCACAATCAATCGGTCTTCATCAAGAAATTAAAAGCTAGACTGACTCAAGCTGAGGACGAGGAAGCCAAACTGATAAACATACGGCGTTTCCTAGAAATTTTACTCCTTCCCAGCTATTTTACACAACCCAGTTTTGGTGAATTGACTCAAACTCTACAGTCCTCAATTCCCCCACATTCCCCATCGCCGTCGCCGGAATTGGTCAGTTCAGATAGTTCGGAAGCTGTACCTTCTCCGGCTTCAGTGACCAATAATTCCCCAGGTATTGCCATTCTTTTACTAGACGCCGAGAACCTACAACTGGATATTGAAACTGAAAAATTTCTAGCAAAACTCTGTACCTATCCGATTCAAATTAAAGTCGCCTTTGCCAATTGGCGCAGCCTCGGCAAAAAAGACGCAGAATTCCACAGTCGTGGGTATGAACTGATTCACGTTCCACCAGGGAAAGACAGTGCCGATGTGAAAATGGCAACGGTGGGATCGTCAATCTTTATCCATTATCCCAATGCTAGGGAAATATTAGTTTGCTCCTCGGATGGAGTGATGACTCATCTTTATAATACACTTCGGACTCATGGCTTTACTGTTTATTTAGTTCGCAAACAAGGGGATACGATCACCGTTTTAAATAGTGATACGAACCAGACTCAAAGACATTGCCTGAGTCCGCCACCTGAAATTCCGGGTCTGGAAAAATTTATTGAGCAAATCAAAGCGATTATTAGACTTGAACAAACTCGCACCGGAAATCAGTGGGTTAAACTGTCTAAGATTTCTAGTTTATTTCGCCGCCAGTACCAGACAACAATAAGTTGCTTGGTTTCATACCACTGTCCTGGTAAAACGGTTCCAGATTTTTTTCTTGATTACCCGAATGAGTTTGTCTTACACAACTTACCGGAACAGTCAGGGTTGTATGTAACGTTGTTTGAAATGTATTCTTCAGTTATCGCTCCTAATCCGAGTGCCTCGACCGAATCTCCGGATTTAAATAGTTTTTTAAATACAAAGATTAAATCCAAGGTTGAGTTAGAACAAGAATTAGTTAAAATAGTCAAAAGACTCATGGCTGATTCGGGTCAAACCTCTGTTCCCATTTCTAATGTGGGTAGTGAATTCTGCAAACAGCATAAGCAAGGAATTACTCAGGTGCTTAAAGGTTTGAACATCAGCGTTAAATTTATAACCTTTTTAAAGGGGTGTAATTTATTCGAGCTAAAAAAAACTGGAAAAGAATATAAAATTACACCTGGTAATTTCACAAAAGAAGAAACCCAAAATGAAATTAAATCTACTCCAGAATCGATCACTTCATTCAAAGAATTAGAGAAAGTCATAAAAAACATAATTGAGACAAGAATTCAGGTATCTGGAGCTAAAGATATAGCCGTCAATGACGTAAAGAAAGAGTTTCAGGATCAGTACCAAATGACAGCCGATGCTTGTGTTAAAAAGTTTGAACCCAAGTCGAGTCTGATTAAATTCTTACGCAACCGTCCAACTATGTTCAATATGGCTTTAATTGACCAGGACTATCGAGTCGCGATCGCAAAAGAGTTAAACTGAAGATAAATCCCATTTTCCTACCCCATCTCCAATGTCTTCAAGAAGTCGGAGATCTAGTTCCTTACCTGTTGGACAATAGGTCTGTCGCGTTATAGTATAAAAGTTACCAGGGTTAATTTTGCGAAATTAGTCTGAGATTTCCAATGACAAGAGTCTATGATTTATTAATCCAAGGCGGTTTAGTAATGCTGCCCATTCTGGGATTATCTATATTAACGATATCCTGTGGGCTAGATCGTGCTTGGTTTTGGTTTCGATTATTAAGCCAAGAAGCTACCCTGGTGAACGATGTGCTAGCGGCGGCACAGTCGAATTTAGAACAGGCTAAAGACATAGCTGAATCGGCTCAAAACTTGCCCATTGGTCGCTTTCTCTATGCACCTCTCAAGCTGAAACAGCCAACACCAGAAACCTTTCGTTTAGCAATGGAAGCCGCTGGTGATAAAGAATTCATCAAAATGCGAAAAGGTGAAAAACTCCTGGAAACTATTGTAGCTGTTGCCCCTTTACTTGGTCTATTAGGAACAGTTACGGGTTTAATTAGTACATTCAATAACCTGAAAATTGGTGGGGGTGGAACAACAGTTGAGGCGACAAAAGTAGCTGGAGGTATCGGTGAAGCGCTAATTACCACAGCAGCGGGTATGATTGTGGCAATTATTGCGCTTTTAGTTCTCCGAACTATCGTCACTTTACACTCTCAGCAAATGGATTACTTTGCGGAAGTTGGGAGTGAGTTAGAACTTATTTATCGCCAGGTTTGGTACGAACCAACCCTCGCCAACCGTTCGTAGTTGCGCTGTCTTCTATAAATGCTGAAATTGCTAACTATAAACCTTTAAGTCAGTAAAATTATGAAATGATGGAATAGATTCTACATGGCTTTGGGTGCAAGCATTTCCCTAGCTTGGGAGAAGCGTTTAAGTGATTTTTGCAATGATAGGCTTCAAAAAATCTAGGATTCATGCACTTTAGAAACAAGTCAAAAAACTCACCAATCCCCGAAGTTAATCTGATTCCTTTAATGGATGTGATGATGTCAGTGCTAACCTTTTTTATTATCACATCAATGAGTTATACAGGTCAGCGCTTAGGAGACATTAATCTACCTGGTTTACCTGGTACGGGAACCGCTAGTGGCGAGTCAAATACTCGCAACACTCTAGTCATTGGCTTGAATCGCCAAGGCGAGATTTTACTAAATAATCAAGTTATTACTATTAATCAGGTGTCTGAAAGAATCCAGTCATACCTAGAACAAAATCAAAATGCTACAGTCGTTTTAAAAGCAGACCGAGATTTACCGTATGAAGATGTCCAAAAACTGTTAAAAGAAATGACAAGAATTGGTGGCGATCGCGTTTCTCTAGCAATTGAGCGTCGTTAAAATGAACAATCTGTAGGGGTGACCCGCCTGCATCAACTTAAAACACCATTCTACTCAATTATAATGGGTTACCATAGTCTCAATTATCTGTCCCATAATCATGTTTATTTAAATCGTTAAACAATGCGTTTTAGAACCCAGCGAACCCAGTCATCAATACCGTCCATTCAGTTAATCCCTATGCTTAATGTGATCATGGGAGTTCTAGCTTTTTTCGTAATGACTTCCATGATGTTGACCACTCAAGAAGGAGTTAATGTTCAACTCCCTAATAATGAAAATAATCCAACTCAGCCGCAGGAAAATCCCGCTCCTTTAATTGTACAATTGAAGTCCCCAGGACAACTGGTCATCAGTAATCAATCGGTAAGCCAAGAGCAATTGTTTGAGCAAATGCAAACCTATTTATCTCAAAATCCTCAAGGGGCTGTCTTCTTACAAGCCGACAGTCAATTGCCCTACGAGCAAGTGATTCAGCTATTAGCTCAAATGCGGAATGTGGGAGGCGATCGCGTTTCCTTGGCTATTGAGAGTAATTGAGTATCTTATTTTCTACTGGCGAGGATCATCTTCAGCTAAAATAATCACTGTGATCAAATTTTCTTTTTCATCTTTTGCAGGTGTCAAAATCAGATAACGTTCAAATCTATCCTTCTTTATTTTGTAAAGAGTTCCTCCGCCATACTCGCCATCTCCCGTTGGCGATAACGGCTCAAATTCTAAACTTTGCAGTTGTTCATTCAAGCTAATAGCAAGTTCTTGGGGGGATATCGGATGATCTGCTGTTGTTTTTCGTGCTATTGTGAAATCAAAATTTGCCCTTTTAAACTTATCGGCTTCAACAAGAGTATCAAAGTCATCTTCTACGTTAAAATCTTTGAGTTTATATTGTAGTTTTAGAGTTTCAATAGCAGTACTTAAAGATGCCATAACTAAAAATTCAGCTCTATCCTCTGTTTTATTTTTGACTAATTCTTTTAGATCATAACTTTCAGATTCTAGATAAATAGAAGTTTTACTGTCTTTGTGAATTAAATGTAAATACTTAGTTTCATTGCCTTTCGTATTTGACACTTCATAAACTCTAAAATTACCCTCATTTTTTAGAGGTTTGGGTTGCTGAAAATCTTGATTAGGCAATAGTTCCTTCTCAAACTTAGACGCTACTTTTTCCAAGTCCTCTTCTATATGCCATATATACGTTGCTTCATCAAACTCTGGTCTAAGTACACCACCAGAGCCTTTCTCTGCCCCTGGATAACGAGGAAATATTGCGAAAAAATTAACCTCTTTTTGGGCGGGTTGGGGTGGGGTATAGTTTTGATCCGACTCGTCTAATGTATCTGAAGTTTTGTCCTGATCAGTCTGAACAACATTTGATGTTTCAGAAGTTTGCTGTTTTTTTGTCTGAGACAATTTAGAACTAACAGACGGTTGGTTAATTGGCTGATTAGAAGACGGATTTGCCGGAGACTCCGGACGATTGATAATGATTTGAGAATTAGTCTGACGCCTCTGAGGAGTTTGGGCAAGAGTGACTGGACTCCTTTGAGGAGTGACTTTAGAAGTCGATTTCGGGGAGGGAGAGGATTTAGGAATGGAAGGAGAAGGTAATTTGGTAATTTTAACCGTTTCCTCTTTTTCAGGGTTCTCAGATTTTCTCAGATCATCGGAAATCGGTAGCATTAGCACAATACCGTGCAACACCAAGGAAATCAGCAACATGGGTCGCAACACTATCTGTGCAGGAGTTGATAAGTTTTTCAGCAACTCAGACGATTTCATAAAAGAAAGCACAGTTAAAAGCAGCAAGGATTTAATTACAATCGAGTTTCATTGTGACACATCTGAAAGTAGAGACGCGGCAAAAAAACTCGTCTGTCAATAATTGGGTTAGTAGGGGCGGGTTTTACTATTATCTAGTGCAAAAAACTTCCCCGGTAAGTAAACCCGCCCTTTTCCTAAGTGTCATTCATAGAAGAATTGTCTTTCCCACCTTATCTTCCCTTGTTCCCAGAGAAGGGCGGGCGCGAGTCAAGTTATCTGATATCGACAAAAGGTTATTGGTAAAACCCACCCCTACAACCGGGCTTCCCCTGTGTCTCTATCCCTTGTTGGATGAGAACTCGGTAGATTCTCAGTCTGCTTAACCCATTTGTCGTACAAATCAGGGCGACGTTCCCGGGTTCTGTGAATCTGTTGGTCTTTGCGCCACTGGTCAATTACCTGATGATTGCCCGATAATAAAATCTCTGGGACTTGCCAACCGCGAAATTCAGCAGGGCGTGTCCACTGAGGATAATCCAATAATCCGGCTTCAAAACTTTCTGATTTGAGGGATTCCACCTTCCCCACGGTTCCGGGGCGTAATCTCACCACCCCATTAATCAGGGCGAGTGCGGGAATTTCACCGCAGGTTAAGACAAAATCCCCTAAGGACACCTCTTTCGTTACTAAATGTAAAACTCGTTCATCGACACCCTCATAATGCCCACAGATGATCACAATCTGGTCATAACCTGTCGCCAACTCCACCAACAGTGGCTGATTCAGGGGTTGTCCCTGGGGCGTCATCAGAATTACCTCTCGCCGAGGTAATATGGGCAACGACTCCACAGCCGCAAAAATCGGTTCGGGTTTCATTAACATCCCCACGCCACCCCCATAAGGTTCATCGTCAACCCGTCGGTGTTTATCCGTGGCAAAATCACGAGGATTGACCAGGTGCACCTGGGCGATTTGTTTGGTCAATGCCTTACCCAGCAGTCCTGACGCTAGGGGAGAGGTAAAGAAATCCGGAAACAGTGTTACAACATCAAAACGCACAAGGATTGGGTCGTTCTCAAGACAAAAAGGGTCAATCTTATATCATAGTATAAGTAATTATTGGTATAATTTGCCATGATGACTGGGAAACGCCAGATTTCCTCCCCACGGCTGAGTGCCGTGAGTAAGCGTTCTTCCGTGGCTAAACAATTAACGATTTCCATCAAGTCACCGCATTTAGGCGGCTGTAGAGTGCATCTGATGAAAGCCAAGCGCGATGGTGTTTAGTTGTGGTGAAGCTTACCAAGAACAACCTAAATCAGTAGTTGAGCTAGGGTCAAAATCATAATAAAGTAGACAGTCCTAGCCCTAGCGCGATACTCAAATATTGAACTCACCTTATGCTCGAACTCGACAGTATGCTGCAGTTAGACTCTCAATTCCAAGTGACGAAAATGCCTCAATCGACAAAAACCGCAATCATTGTTATTGGTGGTGCGGAAGACAAAGTTCATGGACGGGAGATCCTGCAAACTTTTTTTCGTCGATCGGGTTCAGGTGAGGCGAGAATTGCGATTATTCCATCCGCGTCGCGAGAACCAGCACTGATTGGCGAACGGTATCAGGGGATCTTTGAGGATATGGGGGCAAAGGAAATTAAAGTCCTTGATGTGCGCGATCGCGCTCAAGGTTCGGATGCTGAGCTCCAAGAGTATGTGGAAACCTGTACGGGTGTATTCATGACCGGTGGGGATCAACTGCGCTTGTGCGGTTTGCTCTCCGATACCCCTTTAATGGAAAAAGTCCGTCAACGGGTACATTTAGGGGAGATTACCTTGGCAGGAACCAGTGCAGGTGCGGCTGTAATGGGTCATCACATGATCGCAGGCGGTGGGAGTGGTGAGTCCCCGAATCGCTCCTTAGTCGATATGGCAACGGGTTTAGGGATTATTCCTGAAGTGATCGTCGATCAGCATTTTCTGAATCGAAATCGCATCGCCCGCTTGATGAGTGCGATCGCCATGCACCCGGATCGCTTAGGGATTGGGATCGATGAAGATACTTGTATTATCTTCGAGCGAGATGGTTGGTTACAGGTCATGGGCAAAGGTACGGTGACGATTATTGATCCCACAGAACTGGCTCACACCAATCAGGTGGATATTGACAGCACCGAACCCATTAGTCTGCATAACCTCCGGGTGCATATTTTTTGTCATGGCGATCGCTATCATGTCTATAAACGGGCATTAATGCCAGTCAACCCCTAAGACTCAATCCAACGGCTCCCAAGCAGGCTGAAATCGCCAATCGTCCCAGCAAAATGTTCATGATGAACAGTTTGATCCCTTTGAACAGTCGGAAACTAGATAAGATTTCCCATCCACTCAAAGCGGGTAAATCCCGTCTGGGCAAGAGTAAACGATTCCCCCCCTACTACGTGGAGGACTTCTGAGAACCGCGAAAAATGTTGACGAGAAAATGTAAGTAGCGATACTTGGACGCCTACGCCTTAATAGGCGAGATTCAGCGTAGGAGAATGTCACGTAATGTTACAGAAATTCCTAAAATAGATTTTGCACAGTTGCTAGTTTGTGTTTCCTTGCCGACGTTGTGAACCATCCCCGATTTCATCACTATGAGAATTCTAAAAATCCAGACGTTACGCGGTCCCAATTACTGGAGCATTCGACGCCAAAAACTCATTGTCATGCGTCTTGATTTGGAGGAACTCATTGATAAACCCTCCAATGTACTTCCGGGATTCTACAAGGGACTGGTGCAGGCGCTACCCAGCCTGGAAGGGCATTTCTGTTCTCCAGGTGTTCGAGGTGGGTTCTTAAGTCGGGTCAGGGAAGGCACGATGATGGGGCATATTATCGAACATCTGGCGCTCGAACTTCAGGAATTAGCGGGAATGCGCGTCGGGTTTGGTCGGACGCGGGAAACCGGGACAGCCGGAATTTATCAAGTCGTCTTTGAGTACATTGATGAACAGGCCGGTCGCTATGCAGCCAGAGCAGCCGTGCGCTTGTGTCAAAGTATTATCGATACCGGAACCTATCCCCAAGGTGAGTTAAACCAAGACATAAAAGACCTCACCGAACTCGCTCGCGATGCGGCATTAGGACCGAGTACAGAAGCCCTGGTCAAAGAAGCCGACGCCAGAGGCATCCCCTGGCTTCCCTTAAGTGCCAGAGCCATGATTCAGCTTGGCTACGGGGTGCATCAGAAGCGAATACAAGCCACCTTGAGTAATTACTCCGGAATTTTAGGGGTGGAATTAGCCTGTGATAAAGAAGGGACGAAGAAGATTTTGTTCGATGCGGGTGTTCCGGTTCCCCGAGGCACAACGGTGTGTTATTTAGACGAATTAGAGGGCGCGATAGAAGAGTTGGGGGGCTATCCGATTGTGATTAAACCCCTAGATGGTAATCATGGGCGTGGGATTACGATTGACATTCGCACCTGGGACGAAACGGAAAAAGCCTATGACCGCGCCAAGGATATCTCCCGTGCAGTGATTGTCGAGCGCTATTATCCCGGCTTTGACCACCGCGTCTTGGTGATTAACGGGAAAGTTGAAGCCGTCGCCCAGCGGATTCCAGCACGGGTAATTGGGGATGGTAAGTCTACGGTTGAAGAACTGATTGAACAGACGAACCGCGATCCCAATCGGGGAGATGGACATGATAACGTCCTGACGAAAATTGTCGTCGATCATACGAGTTTGAGTGTACTAGAACGTCAGGGTTACAGTTTAAATACAGTCCTCAAAGAAGATGAGGTTTGTTATTTACGGGCAACGGCTAATCTGAGTACGGGGGGTATTGCCATAGACTGCACGGACGATATCCACCCCGAAAACATTTGGTTAGCTGAGCGTGTGGCTAAAATTATTGGTCTGGATATTGCCGGGATTGATATTGTTACGCCCGATATTGCCAAACCCCTACGGGACATTGACGGCGTGGTTGTGGAAGTGAATGCAGCACCCGGATTCCGAATGCATGTTTGTCCCTCTCAAGGCTTACCGCGCAATGTCGCCGCCCCGGTGATGGATATGCTGTTTCCGCCGGGACAACAGAGTCGCGTTCCCATTCTGGCGGTTACAGGGACGAATGGTAAAACCACAACCACTCGCTTGCTTGCCCATATCTATAAGCAAACAGGTCATGTTGTGGGGTATACCACCACGGATGGGATCTACATTGGCGATCATCTGGTGGAAAAAGGAGACACCACCGGACCCCAAAGCGCTCAAGTGATTCTCAAAGATCCGACGGTTGAGGTGGCGGTATTGGAAACAGCACGAGGCGGGATTCTGCGATCGGGTTTAGCCTTTGATGCTTGTGATGTGGGCGTTGTGTTAAATGTCTCGGCGGATCATTTGGGAATTGGCGATATCGATACCCTCGACCAGATGGCGCATCTCAAGAGTGTGGTGGCTGAATCCGTGAGTCCATCTGGCTATGCCATTCTAAATGCCGAAGATCCCCTGGTTACAGCCATGGCACAGCGCGTCAAAGGGCATCTGGCATTTTTCTCCATGAATCCCGACAATGAGGTGGTGCAAGCTCACACCAGGCAAGGGGGTTTGGCGGCTGTGTATGAAAATGGCTATCTGTCATTAATCCGAGGTGAATGGACGCTGCGGATTGAGAAGGCGGAAAATATGCCTGTAACGATGAGAGGAATGGCACCGTTTCAAATTGCTAATGCTTTAGCCGCTAGTCTCGCCGCTTTTGCTCAAGGTGTTCCTATTGAGGCAATTCGTGACGCTTTAACCACATTCCGGGCGTCTGTGGCTCAGACACCGGGACGGATGAATTTATTTAACCTGGGTGATTATCATGCCTTGGTGGATTATGCCCATAATGCCGCTAGTTATGAAGCTGTGGGCGGCTTTGTCCGCAATTGGTCTGGGGAACGGGTTGGCGTCGTCGGTGGACCTGGCGATCGCCGGGATGAGGATTTCATTAACTTAGGACGACTCTCAGCACAAATTTTCGACCGGATCATTATTAAAGAAGATGCGGATCGACGGGGACGTCCCAGTGGTGACGCGGCGGAGTTGATTCGCAAGGGAATTTTGGCGCAAAATCAGGATAGCAATTATGAAATTATTCTTGATGAAACCGAGGCGATTAACACCGCGTTAGACGGAGTGGCGTCCGGTGGTTTGGTGGTGATTTTCCCGGAAAAGGTGAGTGGTACGATTCGCTTGATTGAGGAACGACGCCCTCTCCCAGAGAATGGGTATCAACCCATGGGTGATTCTCAAGTGGATTTAGAGCCATCGGTGGCGAACCCGATTTAAGGGGGTTGGGCAAGGAAGAAACAGATGCGATCGCGGATTCCCCTTGCCCAGTTTTTGCGATCGCTTCAGCACAAAAATACCCCAAGGTCAATCCCGTCTTAAATCTCCCCGATCGTCACTGGGATCATTGAGCATTTGCGGTGCTACGGCTGGATTGTTTACAGTTTCCTGGGCGTCGCGATCGGCAATATAACCGGGTTTCATCGCTAAATCCTTTGGGTCAACGGTTGGAGTTTGCTCTGGAGCCTTTTCCTGTTCCGGTGATGTGTTGTTTGGTTCTGAACTCATTACAGCCTAATTGTTTCAACAGCTCCACCCTAACCCCTTCATCGGGAAAGCTGTACTATCCCAAGGCAGAAATTCTACCTTCTTGCACTAGAAATGATTAACCTATTAAGTTATGTAAACACGCCTCAAACTCTTACAAATGACGAAAGACGATCTCCACCTTTAACTTTAATTGTGTCCACCTACTTATCAGGAAAAATGTATCTTTGCTCCCCCAGCTTCCCCTGCTTCCCCTGCTACCTACCCCCCCCACAAGACTTATTCAGCAGACCCGAAGTAAATCAATCTAACTCCCCCATCTCCCTCATCTCCCCCATCCTCCCTAATCTCTCACCTCGCGCACGGTTATTGAAAAGCCATCTCCCAACTTGAAAGGCTTTGACTTTATCAAATACTTCGTTTAATGCACTGAGGAAGATAATGAGAATGTCTGAAGTTTCTTCGTCGGCTTTCAGGGTTGAGCAGACTTGATAGCCATCGATATCGGGCATTTTAATATCCAGTAAGATGACATCCGGGGGGTGATTGCGGACGGTTCTTAATGCCATCGTGCCGTTGGTGACGCTGCGGACTTTGTACTCCTGTTTGGTTAAGATGTCATTTAAAAAAATGCAGATTTTCGACGAGATCGTCAACAATTAAGATATTGCCTTTGGGGTCTTCAGTGTGGTAATTATCGCTTTGTTCGATTTCCTCAGAGGTGAGAGTGGGGGTGGCGCTTCGTTCTAAGAGTAAACGGCGGAAGTTATTTTTGGTGACTTTTTAACCGGAGCGCGATCGCACTACTTATCCATCAAGCGATCGCCTCTTTCATCCTTCTGCTTTTAGCCCACTGCATAGTCACTCATTTCCCGCATGAAAGGAGGATGAAAACCTAGAACAATATCTTGTTTTGGTACGCCCAAATCGACTAACTCTGCCGCAATATCATGCTCCGTTGAATTGTGAAAAATCCAGATTTTCTCATGGCGAATATCAAGATGCATTATACAATGATGCACCCAGCGCTTATGCTGCCAACCTAGATGCACAATTTGATAGTGATTTCGCTGCGTATCAAAAATAATCTCAACATCAATCTCACCATAAGCTGGCTTAATTTCTGCGTACCTCATCAACAGTTGCTGCACAATTTGCTGATAGTTCGTTAGTTTATCCGTCACTCCTTCCATAGTGAAATTTGCTCCACTTCAATATCGTAAACAATTATTTTTACGGAATTTTCTTGCAGCATTGATGCCGGAAAATCAAGTTGAAAGAAGCTGTTATAGATTAGATCGGGCACAGCTAGATAGAGAATGCGATCGGGTTCTTCACGACGCAACGCAGCCCGATAGTTAATAAACTGCGGTCGGCGCTGTATGAAACTCGGAAATTGCCGATGCACTAGCTAAAAAACTTTTGACTTCAACCGCAATTTTCTCATCTCCTCGCTCCGCAGCCAGAGATCCTTCGCAAGCTCAGGACTCTGCCCCCAAGTCAATTTCCATATCTACACCACCTACTTTAATAGTCAAGCGGATCGTGAGTAACATTCCACCCATCCTTGGCAAGAGCCGTCTTAACAACCTGATGAAAACGAGCCTTAGCCACAACAGACGATCCGATCTAGAGGTGCAATTTCTTGCCTATCATACCAAGTAAAAGAGCGATCGCGCGACAATGGAATTTTTGCTTCAGCAGAAGTCCAACTCCCTATCCTGCGGGTTTTCCGGGGAAAGGGGGTGATACAGGTGGTTCCCTTTGTTGATTTTGGCACGGCTTGGAATAGTTCCGGTCAAGCGAATCCCAGTCCCAATACTCTGGCATCTGTGGGTCTGGGGCGAGCAGTGGCAACAGAAGAATTTTACTGCTCGCCTTGATTGGGGGATTCCTTTAGTGTCGGTAGATTCACCCTACGGAACCGGGCAAGAAAATCCTTTCTACTCCCACTCCCATAAACAAGTTACCAATTAAAGTGGCTGAAGAGGTCAAGTGGATGGCATGGAATGCTGCATGGTATGCGGCAAACACTCGTGCAGGGGACAAATATAAAGGGGATGCTGGAACGAATGACGTAGGCTTCAAAAAACACTCCGGAGATATGAGTAAAGCCGTAACTGCTCTGGAGCTTAAGTTAAGCCAAAATGCACTAGACGATATCAAGTGGGGAGCATGGAACGCTGCATGGCATGCAGCAAATGAACGCAACGATTGTAAACAGGATGCGGAAAATGACTTCAAGCACTTTGAGTTTTACTACAGCCAAATTGTGGAATGAATTACTGCAAACAAAAGTCCTCAAAAATGAGGATGAAGGCAGTCTCTACGAAACAAGTATTCAGATAGTATCGTAGTCAGGACTTACGCACAGACGCCACTAATTGTAGGGACACGGTATATCGTGCTCCTACAATTGGTGGTTTAATCACCCTAACTCAATTGAGTCATCTTATTTTTGATAAAAATACATAATTGAACCCTCCCCACCTCAATCAAAGATTATAGGTGGGGAGGGTTCCAATTATGACATTACTCCAAATGGGGATAGCTATTAGAAATTAAATGCAATACCTGAATCGTCCACGTATCATGCAAAAATTTGTTTCAGTTTGAATCGGTTGATCTTGTTGGCTCACTTGAGCTTGATTAGCAAGCTATGATAGAGAATCCCCATGATTGGTTTTGTCCTGACGCAGATTGTGACCTTAAGCGTCGGTGCGTCGATGACGTTCTCCAATGTGATGTCGGTAGGAACCCTGGTTTCTTATCAGCTTTTATTAGTTAGGTTGAATCTCAATATTATTGCTTTAACTGGGTCAGTGCCTTATTTTCTCGATGGCATTGCAGCCCTGCGACGCATTAACGATATTTTGTCAGAAGTCCCTGCGATTCAGGATGCCCCAGATGCGATTGACTTGCCTCATTTTCAGAGTGACATTTACTTTGACAACGTTACCTTTAACTACTCGGCTGAAAGAAGTGGGGTAAAAAATCTATCCCTAAAGATTCGCCAAGGAGACTTTGCAATATTTGTCGGTGCTTCTGGCGCGGGAAAAAGTACAATTATCAACTTACTAATGCGATTTTATGACCCGGATAAAGGACGCATTCTGTTTGATGGCGTTGATTTACGTCATGTCACAGTACGCTCCCTCCGTTCTCAAATTGGACTGTTGATGACTAGAGCCTGATTGACAGGCAATTTCTAGATACTTCTTGAAATATCTCCCTGGGCGTGGTAATATATTGCTCCGGTTAGCAAAAACAACAATGAAGTCGGCTCAGGACTCAATTACAAGCCCAAAGGATTACTTTCCCTTTTGGGACAAGTCTTGTCAGGAAATGTCACAGAAGTTGTGGTCTCTCACCAAGACCGACTTGTCAGGTTCGGTCTTGACTTCATCGAGTGGTTATGTCAGCCAAAAAACGGCTTCCTCTTGGTTCTCAACACAAGTGAGAGATCTAATGAACTCCAAAGGGTTGAGGATATCCTTGCCATCGTCCATGTCTAATGTTGCCGAGTGTACGGAAAAAGAAAGTACAATTCTGCTATCAAAGAAGATTCGAGTTTACCCAGAAACGGCACTAGCTAAGACATGGTTTCAATGGATATCGGCTTCCCGATGGTGTTTTAATCAAGCCATTGCCATACTCAAAACCCAAAGAATCGGTAAATACGACTTGAGAAAAATGGTAATGAGCTTGGCTCCATCTTGGGTAAGCCAAACCCCTTATAATCCACGTCAATTAGCCGTATTTCAGGCGTTTGAAGCACACAAAAGTGCCAGAAAATCAGGGGGAGACGCCAAGTTCCGCTCAGTGCGTGAACCCGTTAAGTCCATTCGGTTTCAAAAGGATAACTGGAAAAAAGGAACGTTCTATCCAACACAAACCAAGGGGCTAAGTTTCAAGGCTCGTGAACCAATTATCGAAGTCATGCACCATGAGCCTACCTTGGTACTAGACAGAGGACGTTGGTTCATTTGTTACGCCATAGATGCGCCTAGACCCGAACCCCTGAAAAGTGAGCTAGCCATTGCCCTTGACCCGGGTGTGAGAACGTTTTTAACGGGGTTTGATGGCTCCGAAATTTGGGAGATTGGCAAGTATGATATGGGACGCATTTACCGATTAGCCAGCCATCTTGACAAGCTAATGTCTCGGATGGCTCTAGCCAAGGGACGCAAATCTAAACGCCTACGGTATCGGTTGCGTCAAGCCGCCCAAAAAATCCGCATCAAGATTCGGAACCTAGTTTCGGAACTACACAAAAAGGCAGCTAATTACTTATGCACCAAATATAAGGTAATATTCTTGCCAACGTTTGAGGTCAAAAATATGGTCAAACGGGGTAAGCGGCGACTATCAACCAAGACGGCGCGAAAATTGGTTACATGGTCCCATTACCGTTTCAAGCTTTCGTTGAAGCATCAAGCAGCCAAGTATGGTTGTGTTGTAGTAGACGTAACAGAAGAGTACACCAGTAAAACCTGTTCAAAGTGTGGACACATTCACACAAAACTAGGAGGCAACAAACAGTTTGTTTGCCCCTCCTGTGGTCACGCGATTGGGCGTGATATCAATGGCGCTTTCAACATTTTGTTGAAGGCTTTGAGAGATACCTCCGCATCTGGAGTGATAGCTTCATTCCAGATTGTGCCATACCCAGAAAATTCCAGCAATTGCCAGATTTTTCCGGGTTAAATGTATCTGGTTTCTCAGGATGTGATTCTATTTAACTGTTCCGTGCGAGAAAACATCCGCATGGGCTATTTAGACGCCACGGACGAACAAGTGGAAGCCGCCGCTAAATCCGCCGAAATTCACAAGTTTATTTTGTCCTTACCCCAAGGCTACGACACCCCAGTAGGTGACAGAGGCGGGCAATTATCCGGGGGACAACGGCAACGAATCGCCTTAGCCAGGGCGCTGGTGAGAGATCCTGCGATTCTGATTCTGGATGAAGCCACATCCGCCCTCGATCCTGCCACAGAAGCGGAAATCCTCGCCACTATTGAGCGTATCACCCAAGACCGCACGGTGATTTTCATCACCCACCGCATGGCTCATGCGATGCGTGCGGATGTCATGTACGTGCTGGAAAACGGCGGCTTGGTGGTGAGTGGGTGACACACAGATTTTTCAGGGTATAGCAGTAGACAGATCGATTAAGACTTTCGGCACCATTGTAGAGACGTTCCATGGAACGTCTCTACATAAATGATGAGGTGACTTCAGGTTCAAGTCGTGAGTAGATTGGCAACAGAGCCATTACAGCAGTTTGCTCTGCTATGCGGTACATTGTCGATCCCCCTCGCATCCCCCTTAAAAAGGGGGACTTTTATTTACTGTACTTTATTACAGCGCAAAGCGCTGTATCTTGAATCATTAGGGCTAAATCTGTCACAATATACTAAGTAAACGTTCCCATCAATGCCGTTATGCCTCAAACACACATCAGATTTGATTGGGCGATTAAAAAATTACTGAGAAACAAAGCTAATTATGGTGTTTTGGCAGGTTTCTTGAGTGAGTTATTGGGGAAACCAATCAAGATCCAATCAATACTCGAAGGTGAAAGCAATCAACAAGCGGAGGATGACAAGCTAAATCGAGTCGATATTCTGGCTGAAAATGACCAGGGGGAATTGATTCTCATTGAAGTGCAAAACAATACAGAGCAAGATTATTTCCATCGGATGCTCTATGGCACTGCGAGATTAATTACTGACTTCCTGGAAAAAGGGGAGCCTTATGGGAAGGTCAAAAAAGTTTATTCAGTGAATGTCGTCTACTTTTCTCTGGGACAGGGAGATGATTATATTTACAAAGGAAAATTAGATTTTTGTGGTCTTCACTTAGAAGACAGGTTGGGTCTATCAATAAACCAGCAGAAGCTGTTTAATATCAAAGACGTCTCTGAGATTTTTCCCGAATATTATGTGATTAAAGTCAACAACTTTAACGACATAGCAAAAACAACCTTAGACGAATGGATATATTTCTTGAAAAAGAGCCAAATCAAAGATGAATTTACAGCCCAAGGTTTAGCGGAAGCGAAGGAAAATTTACTAGTAGATAGCTTGAGTGAAGAAGAAAGAGCGAACTACCTGAGATTTATGGAGAATCAGCGTTATGAAGTCAGTATAATAGAAAGTTCGCGCTCAGAGGGAAGATTGGAGGGTTTAGAAAAGGGTCTCAAGGAAGGCATAGAGCAAGGCAAACAGCAGGAAAAGATTCACATAGCGAGAACATTAAAAGAAAAAGGGACAGATCTTGACACAATCACAGAAGCAACAGGACTTACTAGAGAAGAGATTGAGAAACTGTAGCGCTTCTGTTTAAGAGAATAAAAGGAAACCTCTAGTAGGGGCACGACGTGTCGTGTCCCTACAGATAGCGCATTTTGAATAGGTGGATACCTAACGCGCCGCTTTAGCTCTAGATGTCTCCTGGGGCATACTCTCCAGACTGAGGGGTACCATATCGCCGTTAAACGTCAGTCCTAATAACATCGGTTCCTGGGGTTGAATAAATTTGCCCGTGAGTACACACCGCTCTTCTTGCTGGGCGGTAGCCGGAATACTGACTCTGATATCCGATTCGCAAAAGTTGGGTCGATAATCCCCCGATTTATGCTGGACATAATTCCAGAGGATATCTCGAATCAGGGCTTGATAGCCTTGGTTGCCAGAAAGATCTTTGAGCTTCTCCTTTAACTCCCTCTCCAAGCGGATGCTGGTTACTTCCATGTCAGTGGTTGAAGTCCTAGGAATGGCACGTATCATGTTTTTTTCCTCAACTATGTGGACAGGTTCGTAATACAAGTGTAGTATTTAAAAAGCAGTATTGAAACAAATTACCTTCTGTGAGCCTTCATCTATCCATCTCCACCACTTGCCCTGATACCAGTCGCCTCGGCGATTGGCGCTCAGCAGGTTTGTCGGTGGAGTTTTTTATTCGGGATGGATATCGCTCGATAGAACCAGGTATAGCCCAAATCGGCAACCTATTTAATTTTGACGCCGAGCATTTAACAACCATCAATCCAAAACCGGATCACAAAAGCGGGAGGTACAGGCGCATCCAAGCCGTACCGATATAGGACAAGAAAACCATAACGTTTTTCCAATCCCCCGCTCTGACTCAAACAGCAGCGGGGTTTCTTATCCCAAGGAGTAAAAAGCGTGACGAGTGTAACTGAAAGATTAAGGCGCTCAGTGGTGGTGTTCTCTAAGAACTACCTACCCCTGAGTCGAGTCAACATGAAGCGGGCGGTGACGCTCCTGGTTACTGGGAAAGCCGAACCGCTAGATTGGTGTAATGGTCAAGGATATCCAGTGCATTCACCAAGCTTAGTCTTACTTGTTCCCGAACAGATTCGCTTGACCAAAGCTAATTGCGATCGCGTCTGGAAAGTACCCCCTGTGAATCGCCGGGAAGTCTTGCGCCGGGACAAGCATCGTTGCCAATACTGTGGTAGCCCAAAACGGCTCACCCTCGACCATGTTATCCCCCGTTCTAAGGGCGGAAACCATCGTTGGGACAATGTAGTTACTGCCTGCGAACAGTGCAATAGTCGAAAAGGCGATCGCACACCTGAGCAAGCGGGAATGACTCTACTCACCCAGCCTAAAGCGCCCATGCATCCCACTGTGGCTTTTGCCGAACAGTTCTGGCGCCAACAGCACGTACACCTGGAATAATAGGAGATATCAGGTCATGCTGAAACTTACTTATACTGAAAATGGCTTTTACCTAGAGCGTCTAGCGGGTTCTCTAGAGGAATGGGTGACTTGCCGAGTCATATTGGCGCTGCGAGCCGCATCCAGCCTCTGGGTTGAATCTAGCACTGCTTCGTTTTTACTGCCTGCCGATATGCCTCAGTTGGCTGACTTAGAAAAGGCGGTTCGGCAACAAACAATCGATGACATTTCCCTATCGATTTGCGATGCTGATTTTATCGAAGTCACCCTCAAAGGCAACTGGATGACATCCAATCCTAATGGTGAAGAGGGTGTGTTTGTAGTCAAGTTGAGCGATCGCACCGAGTTTTTTCTCTCTAAGCTGTGGCAGGATTCTCAAACTTATGCCTCTGTTACTAATGAATAACCGAGGGCGCACTACCAACAGTGCGCCTTTTTTGTATTTTTGTAGGAGTCTTTTTTGGGCTAAAGTGAAGCTGATAGCCTTGCTAAAGGAATAGAACCGTGAATACCAAAGTACTACTCCCATTCTTGCTCACCACCTTGCTGGTAAGTGACTCTTTAGTACCGGAAATCGGGCATGCTGAACCCCCGATTCAAGTCGCCCAATCTATCTGGAAACCCTTCTCCTCAGCCGCAGGCAATTTCACGGTCTTAATGCCCGGTACACCTAGCCAAGAACAGGATACAGTTAACACTCAGTTCGGTTCACTGAACTTAAATGGATTTAGCGTTGAACGTCCTAATGAGGCGATCTATTGGGTAGCTTACTTTGATTTACCTGGGGAGTTGAGCAATAGGATTCAAACCTCTGGTCAAATTAACGAGTTTTTAAATGCAGTCGTGCAGGGATTATTAGAGAGTCTGGAAGGTCAACTATTAAATCAGCAAACGATTACTTTAAATAATTATTCGGGAAAAGAATTTAGAACCCAGCATGGTGAAGGTGTTGTGGGTAGATATCGGGTTTATTTAGTCAATCAACGTGTCTATTTATTAGGAGTTATCACCTCCAAAGAAAACTATTTACAAAAAAGTATTCAGGGCTTTTTTAATTCCTTCCGACTTACCGGAGGCGCCACCGGAACTGTTAGTCCCCCTCCACCTAACTTCAATGCCCAGTTACGACAAGCTGTCTGTAACCAAAACTGGTCACAAGCGATGAATGTTGTCAATCGAATGATCGGTCAGACTGACTCCCAAGAGGTTCGGCAACAGTTATTTGATTATAAACAAAAATTACAAGGATTTGCCAATTCTAATGCAGTGGTTCCAGCGAGTGAGTTAACCGATTGTTCTTAGGTTTTAGGTTTTAGGTTTTAGTTTAACAATGAAGAATCAATGATGAACCAATTTCACTTAATATGCAGCTTATTGATCACGCTTTGAACAATTGCCTCTGGAGATTGGGAAGCGTCAATGTAGATTGCTTCAGAGGGAGTCGGTTCTTCCAATGTTTCAAATTGACTTTGCAGCAGGCTTTCATGCATAAAGTGGTTCTGGCGATGTTTGAGCCGTTCATAAATGAGTTCAAAGCTACCTTGCAGGTAAATAAACTGGATTCGTGAATCTTGAATACCTAAAATTTGACGATAACTTGACTTGAGAGCCGAACAGGCTAATACTGTACTTTTATCTGCCATTAGCCACTGATCCATTGCCGCTCGCATCGCCTCTAACCAGGGTTGTCTGTCTTGATCGTTTAGGGGTATGGCTTGTTTCATTTTCTCTTTTGCGGCTTGAGTATGAAAATCATCAGCATCCCGAAATTGCCATCCCAAGCGTTGAGCTAAAGTTTGACCCACCCTAGATTTGCCAGAGCCAGAAACTCCCATCACAATTATAATCATTTCTCAGTTCTAAGAAACCGTGGAGCTAAGTAAAAAGGAGAGTTATTGCGATCGCATACTGTATAATCCACGGATTTATCCAGGTTTTATTGGTAAGCTGACGATAAACTCTGAACCCTGACCTAATTCTGAAATCACCTCAATTTTTCCCTGATGTTTGTGAATAATCTGATAGGAGATAGCTAGACCCATTCCCGTTCCTTGTCCCACAGGCTTGGTTGTAAAAAATGGATCGAATATTTTAGGTTTAATTTCTGGAGGAATCCCAGAACCTGTATCCCGGATTTTGATTTCAACTTGATTAGGAGCAACGTGCTGGGTTTGAATAATAATCTGCCGTTTGCTCAATCCTGGCTCACTGCTTAGTTGATCAATAGCATTGTTTATAATATTCATAAAAACTTGATTGAGCTGAGCCGGATAGCATTCAATTAAAGGAATCTGCCCATAGTGTTTAATCACTTTCATATCCCGACTTAGGCGAGAATTTAGAATTAAAATTGTATTATCAATGCCTTCATGAATATCGACTTGTTTCATGTCTGCTTCATCTAGGCGAGAGAAATTTCGTAAGGATAAAATAATTTGGCGGATGCGTTCAGTCCCCACTTGCATGGAATTCATAATTTTGGGAAAATCTTCACAAATAAACTGCCAATCAATTTGATCAAGTTTAGTTTGAATCTCTGCCGAAGGATGGGGATAATGCTGCTGATATAGATGCAACAGTTCTAGAAGATCATGAGTATAGTCTTGGGCATAGGTTAGATTACCATGAATAAAATTCACCGGATTATTAATTTCATGGGCAAGTCCAGCTACCATCCGTCCCAAGCTAGACATTTTTTCACTTTGAATCAGTTGCGCTTGGGCTTGCTGTAAGTCGTGAATTTGGGTAGCGACTCGTTGAATCAGATGATTGAGAGACGTGGCTAACACTCCAATTTCATCCTCAGTTGTCACCGAGGCTTGCAGGTGAAAATTACCGTCGTGAGTGGCTTGTTCTGCAATGCGGGTTACGGCTTGAATCGGACGTGCGATCGCGCGACTGGTATAGATGGCTAAAACTGCCGCAATTCCTATCGATAGCATCATACTCCCAGCAATGATGCTAGCCCGTAATATCTTAGCGTCCTTAAATTTAGCCTTTGCCTGCTGTTGTTGAATTTCAGTTAAGCGAACGAGCTTGTCTAAACTTGCTGATATTGTTTCAAACTGGGGAATCAGTTCGCTTTTAAAGGTTGTTACCAAAAAAGGTTGAATCGTTTGAATTTGACTGGGAGTAAGCGTTTCATAATTAAGTCTTTCTAAAATAGAGCTAACAAGCTGATGATAGGTGTCTAAACCCCGATCACAATAATTCAATAGTTCTTTTGAGGAGTTCCTATAATCCCTTGGTAATTGACGATGATTTTTTAAATGAAATTGTAATTGTTCGAGTTGACTATTGCTTTTTATTAAAGTCTCATTTAATTCTCTAAGCTTATCAGCTTCCAAAAGCTGATTGGCTGATAAATAGGTGAGTCGTTCTTGGTACAATTGAATAGTGAAAAAAGATTTTTCTAAATTTCCCAACATATCCAGTCGTTCCTGAGTAATTTCTAACGACTCTCTGGCGCGATCATCATAATGTTCTCCAACGATTAATCCCGTCGCCGTTCCTAAAACAGCAATGCTTACCGCTAAAAAATAGCCAGAACCAATTTTTTGATGAATACTCCAACGACGGCTGATACGATTGATCCAGAGTCCAGGATTAGCAAGCAGACGGAAGCGACGCGCTGGCGTGGAAGGAGTCGCGATACCTGGATGATGAGAAATAATACCCGATTCTGAGTGATGCATAAAACAAACACAATACCGTCATTGTTCTACTCTAGACAAAACACCCTTTGCCCCTCTAAAGTACAATTTTCAGATGTCAATCCTGTGAATTTGATGTTTCAGTCATAACACAATTCGGGATTGTAAATATTCTCCCCATCTCCCCATCTCCTCTATCTCCATCATCTTACCGTCTCCCATGTTGCTTAACAAAGGACGATTAAACCGCTAAAAACCGCTGAATCACTTGAGGACTTAGTTCATGGGTTGAACCCGATGCGACAATACCTCCCTTTTGCATCGCGTAGTACCAATCCGCTTGTCGGACAAAATGCAGATGCTGTTCCACCAGCAGCACAGAAATCCCTGTAGACTTGACAATCTGACGGATAGCGGCTTCAATTTCTAAGATAATCGAGGGTTGAATTCCTTCTGTGGGTTCATCCAACACCAGTAATCGAGGTTTCCCCATTAAAGCCCGCGCGATCGCAAGTTGTTGCTGTTGTCCTCCACTTAAATCTCCCCCCATGCGAGATAGCATGGATTCTAAAACGGGAAATAAGCTAAAAATCTCTTCAGGAATCTCAGCTTTGTTCCCTCTACCCTGACGACAGGCTTCCAACCCCAACAGCAGATTTTCTTTTACCGTTAACCGGGGAATAATCTCCCGTCCTTGGGGAACATAACCAATTCCTAATTTTGCCCGTTGATCGGGGGATTTATGGGTAATCGGTTGCTCGGCTAAGGTAATTGTACCCGTTCGCGGTTTGAGCAACCCCATAATCGCTTTCAGTAACGTTGTTTTTCCCACACCGTTGCGTCCAATCAGACAAACCATTTGTCCAACGGGTACAGTTAAATCCACATCCCGCAGGATGTGACTTTCGCCATAATACACATTCAAATCCCTAATTTGCAGCATGAACTGAGTTGGGAATTGATGATCGATTTTAGATATAACTTGCTCAGTTGGACTCATACCTAGAAGCCTTGAATTAGTATTCTTAGTTTAGTGCAGCATAACTCAAAAGTTGTTGAGGAGTGCTAAGTTGAGGAACTGTTTTAGGTTGGATATAATATAAGCAAAACTTTTCATTTCCTAGTTTGAGTTTTGATTTTACAAAGATGATAGAATTTTGACCCGGCAGCAGCAGTCCCTGGCAAAGCCTAACTTGACGTTGTTTTTTAACTGTAGTATGATTTATGAAATTTTGTAAATGATGATAAGATAGGCTATTTATAGGCAATTTTTAATAAAACCTGGCTTAAACCCTTAATATAGCGTCATTTTTTTCCTTAACGTCGGCAAAACTCAAATAATACAAGCATACCCCAACGACAAAATTTTCTGGACTTGATCAGAGATTGATTTGACAAAAAACACATTTAATGAATTGAATTCTCAATCACAACGACTCGGCGGTATCCGCTTCCAAGCGATTGATAACTGCTTCCGGTAAATCCAGAAGTTTCACCAGTTCTTTGTAAGCGGCGGCTTCTTGTGCATTAATCATGGGTTCATTAGGCGTGCGGGCGCTAACATTAATCACCTCATAACCCAACTTTAGAATCAACTCCCGTTCTTCAGGACTTTCAATTTGAGCAACCAATTCATCAATATCAACATTTGCCGCTAGATAATCCCGTAGTTCTGTTTGTAATTTTTCCTGTTCTTCACTATCAGGCGAAAACAATTGACTCAATCGAGAGATAATTAACTGGGCTTCTGCAGGCGCTAAATCCCCATCAGACCAAGCCATCGCTGTCACAATTCGCAGCAGTTTCATTTGATGGGCGCTAATCGAGGACTCTCGTCCTAAATACACCTCAATAACACGAGGGTCATTATGCACCTCATCGATACTCCCTTCACATAATACCGAACCCTCATGGAGTACCGTCACCTTACGGGCAATCAGCCGCACAAATTCCATATCATGTTCAATCACAATAATCGAATGACTTTCAGCGAGGGCGATTAGCAATTCAGCGATATTTTCCGTCTCTTCATCCGTTAACCCAGCCACAGGTTCATCGACAAGCAATAAATCCGGGGATTGCGCCACTAACATGCCAATTTCTAACCGTTGCTTTTCCCCATGGGAGAGTAAATCAGCTTGTAAATCGGCTTTGGGAACTAAACCAATCGTTTCTAATAATCCTGACACCTTGCGTTGTTCCGATGCAGCAGGACGACCAAAGAGAGTCGAAAAAACATTTTTATGGCGATTACAGACTAAATCTAAATTCTCTCGAACCGTTAGATTTAGATAAACTCGCGGCGTTTGGAATTTACGACCAATACCCATCTGCACAATCTTATGTTCAGATTTGCGCCGCAGATTTTGTCCTTTAAATAAAACTCGCCCCCGGGTTGGTTGTACTTTTCCCGTGATCACATCGAGAAACGTAGTTTTTCCCGCACCATTAGGTCCAATAATCACCCGTAACTCTCCAGTATCCATACTGAAGTTGAGGTTATTGAGTGCTTTAAAGCCATCAAAACTAACGGTTAAATCTTCAATTGCCAAGATTTTTTGATTCATGTTTTGCCGGAGTTGAGGTGACGAATGAGTAATGACGAATGACTAAGGACTAATTTCTTCTCGTTCTCGCTGCACCTCTGGGTCTTCTTCTAAACTGGGATAGGTAATCACTTCTTTGCGCTTACCGAATAAACTAAGCAACCCCTGATAACCGGAATACCGCCACCAACCGACAATTCCATTTGGCAATACCGTCACCACCAGCAAAAATAATCCCCCTTGGAAAAATAGCCAACTTTCGGCAAACTTTTCACTTAAAATGCTTTTAGCAAAATTGACTACCAGCGCCCCTAAAATTGCCCCCACGAGTGTGGCGCGACCACCAACCGCCACCCAAATCACCATTTCAATCGAGAAGGCAATATCCATCGTCGTCGGTGAAACAATACCCGTTTGCAGGGTGAACATCGCACCAGCGATTCCCGCCAACCCCGCAGAAATAGCAAAAACTAGAACCTTAAAACCTGTGGGATTGTAGCCCGAAAATCTTACCCGACTTTCATCATCGCGAATCGCCACCAGTAACCGTCCAAAACGACCCTGAGTCAGCCAGCGACATAAGGCATAAGAGATTATCAACAACAGGATTGTAATGGTATAAAATATAAACTGGGTTCGGTCGTCATTCACATTAGCACCCAGCAAGGTTTGGTAATTGGTTAAACCATTTGCACCATTGAATAGTTTCTGCTGACCATTGAATAAATTGAAAAATATAATGGTTGCGGCTTGGGTGAGGATGGAGAAATAAACGCCCCGAATCCGGTTACGAAAGACGAGATAGCCAAATAAGCCCCCGACGATAGCTGGAACAACAATAACCGCAAAAACAGCAAACCCAAAAGAATCAAACGGTTGCCAAAACCAGGGTAATGTATCCACACCGTAGAGCGTCATAAATTCCGGCAAACGACCCCCTAGAAGGGGGGCTAATTGCAGGTGCATGGCCAAAGCATAACCCCCCAGGGCAAAAAAGATGCCATGACCCAGGCTCAAGAGTCCGGTATAGCCCCAAATCAAGTCAATTGCCAAGGCTGCGATCGCCAATGCCAAAAATCGCCCCAGAAGGTTCAGGCGAAAGTCAGACAGCGCCAACGGTATGACAATAATCAACACCAGTGCGATTAGAGTAACCACACCCACTTCAATCAGCAGTGATCGACGACGCTTTCGCCGTCGCTCTATTCCAGGAATTTCAATTACTGAGTCAGATATCATTTGTCATTCGTCATTACAATTCATAGGAGCGTCCCTTCTGCGGGAAAATACCGCCCGGTCTAATTTGCAGGAAAATAATAATTAGGGCAAACACCATCACCTTTGCCATAGTGGTGGTGGCAAAAAAGGTAAACAAATCAAATAACGGCTCAATGGGCTGAAAGAGCAAAGCCAGTATTCCAGAACCAATCAGGTAATTAATTGTCCCAATCGCTAACGCCGCCACAATCGAACCTACCAATTTACCAACGCCGCCAACCACCACCACCATGAACGTATCGACGACATAATTTTGACCCGTATTGGGACTCACTGAACCCAGCAAACTAATCGCACAACCCGCCACTCCTGCTAATCCCGAACCAATGGCAAAGGTTAAAGCATCAACCTTACCCGTAGGAATACCCAAACAAGCGCTCATACTCCGATTTTGAGTCACAGCGCGAATTCGTAATCCCCAAGCTGAACGCTGTAAGAATAGGTAAATTCCCGTAATGCAAAGAATAGTTAGCCCAATAATAAATAGTCGGACATAAGATAACTGAAAACTGCCTTCGGGTAACTCAACTAACCACCCTCCCCGTAACCAGGTTGGTGCAGTTACATCGACACCCTGAGTGCCAAACCAAGGCTTAGTCGTCGCCAGGGCAAAGGTTTCACCTAAAACCTTCCCAATGGTAAAGACAATCCCTAAGGATAGTACCAGCATTGTTGGTATTGCCCAAGAGCGAATCCTCGGAAAATCTGCCCGACGAGACAGCACCCACATTGCCCCAAAAAACAGCAGGCAAAATAGGACAATACCAATTGCCATCACCCAATTTACGCTGCGGATAAACTGCTGCAAAATTAGGCTAACACCCCACGTTGCTAGCAAAGTTTCCAGGGGACGCCCGTACAGAAACCGGATTACGCCCCGTTCGAGAACCAATCCCACGGCGGCGGTAACCAGAAACGCGATCGGTACGGCAAAGATGATATAAGCTTCAAACCAGGGTGCCCCCAGAGACTTGAACCCATTTTGGACAACAAAGGTCGTATAAGCACCCAGCATCATCAACTCGCCGTGCGCCAAGTTGATCACACCCATGAGTCCGAACACAATGGCTAATCCTAGAGCTGCAATTAAGAGAACAGCGCCAATACTGATACCGCCATAGAGACTATCTAACAGTCCTGCTAGCACAATTTTCTACTTTGATTATTGATGGTTGATTTTTTATTGTGTAGGGGTTCTTTTCACTATTATCGTTTCTTGCCTCACCAAGGAGGGGACTTGCGCCCGCCCCGACTCCCCTATCTTTCCTGTTCCTTGTCTGCCTGTTCCAGAGGTTATACGTCTTTTAACTTGTATTTGCCACCCTTACTCAGGTCAGACCAATCACAACCATACCCTTTAGTTTCAGCCACAAATTGATTCCAGGGAATCGGTTCGACGGCGGCTTCTGTCTCATTGACAATTTCAAACAAACCATCGTCTCCCACTTGACCAATCCGCACCACTTTCGAGAGGTGATGGTTAGGATTCATGGTCACCATACCTTCTGGGGCTTCAAATTTCTGACCATAAGCCGCTTTGCGGACAGCTTCTAAGTCATCAGCCGTTCCCGCTTGTTCAACCGCTTGCTTCCACAAGTAAACCCCAATATAGGCGGCTTCCATCGGGTCGTTGGTCACTCGGTCTTCACCATATTTTGCCTTAAATGCCTTGACAAACTCCTGGTTTCGTGGTGTGTCAACGGTTTGGAAGTAGTTCCAAGCCGCATAGTGACCTTTGAGGTATTCGGGCCCAATCGCCTTGACTTCTTCTTCAGCGATACTGACAGACATAACCGGATACTTGTCAGGTGTCAAACCGGCACCCTGTAGCTGTTTGAAGAATGCCACATTACTATCCCCGTTGAGGGTATTGAAGATAACGCCCCCTTCTGGTAACGCGGCACGGATTTTAGTAATAACTGGGGTAACTTCTGTATTTCCCAAGGGTAAGTAATCTTCGCCAACCGTCTCGCCACCGAGTTCTTTTAGCTGTGCCTTAATAATTGTGTTGGCGGTTTTAGGGAACACATAGTCAGAACCAATCAGGAAGAATTTTTTGCCCTTATTCTCCAGCAACCAATCCACGGCTGGCTCAATCTGCTGATTGGGAGCAGCGCCTGTATAGAAGATGTTGTTAGAACACTCCTGACCCTCGTACTGCACAGGATACCAGAGCAGATGTTTTTTCTCTTCAAAGACGGGCAATACCGCCTTGCGGCTTGCAGAAGTCCAGCCGCCAAAAACGGAGACTACTTTATCTTGGTCAATTAGCTTTCTCGCTTTCTCAGCAAACGTGGGCCAATCTGAGGCACCATCTTCCACAATTGCTTCAATCTGCTTACCGAGAATACCACCGGCGGCGTTGATTTCCTCAATGGCGAGTTGTTCAGCATCGACAACACTTTTTTCACTAATTGCCATTGTGCCGCTCAGGGAGTGGAGAATCCCAACTTTTATCGTCTCGCCACTACTACCACCTGCTGCTGAGTCAGGCGTTGTCGCATCTACGGTGGTATCCGTTGCTGGCGGTTCACTACAGGCTTTGAGGAGAAGACTGGTTCCTAACGTGGCACCGCCATAGATCAAAAATTTACGTCGCCCTAATCGTCTAACCATTTTTATAAAGATTCCTCAGGTAATTCCGTTCGTTGATAGAGATAAACAAGGTTAAGCTGCGATAATAGAGCCAGCTTAGCCGAGTAATTGTTATTTCTGATACCAAACGCCCAGATGGAGGAGATTTAGCAGATGGGTGAGATGGTGCTACTACAAGGGATAGGCAAGTAGAGACGTAAGGCGTGGAACCTCTGTCTGGAAGCCGGGGTGTAGAGGCGGGTTTTACAGCATTGGTGTCAACTTAAGCGCTAAAAGCAGGGGAAGCAGGGGGAGCAGAGGGAGCAGGGGGAGCAGGGGGAGCAGGGGAAGCAGGGGAAGCAGAGGGAGCAGGGGGAGCAGGGGAAGTAGGGGAAGTAGGGGAAGTAGGGGAAGTAGGGGAAGTAGGGGAAGCAGAGGGAGCAAGCAACAGGCCCCAGTTTGTATCGAACTGCTCGAACCAATAATTGGCAAGGGTTGTAGCTTAAATTGACACGGATGGTTTTACAGATAACTTATGCCTACAAGCCGATAAGGTGACTCAACCCGCCCTTGGAGGAGATGGCTCAGATGGCTGAGACGGGGACGTCCGAAAAAAAAGTTGAATATAAATAAAAAGTTGTGCTAGTATGGGTAACTGTGAACGAAATGGGTCGGTGCCCGAGCGGTTAATGGGGGCGGACTGTAAATCCGCTGGCTACGCCTACGTTGGTTCAAATCCAACCCGGCCCACCACATTGCTCTATTTTATAGAGTGTGTGTATGAGAAACGTTTATGGTGATGCCCGTGTAGCTCAGTGGTAGAGCACACCCTTGGTAAGGGTGAGGTCACGAGTTCAATCCTCGTCACGGGCTTTTGAGAAAGCTATATCCTGTAAGGCTTCTGGAGTGATTACTTAACTAGACTATCCAGAGTCAGAGGAAAAAATATGGGTATCTTAGTTGTTTTTTGGGTATCAAGTGGTTTGATTCTTGGAGATTGACTAGTGACATCCTCCCACACCAAATTGAAAATTATGGTGTGGGCTTCCCCAAATCACTTTGAGGATTTCCTGGTTATTCCCCTTGGGGATTGCGCCACTTGCCTAGATTGAGTTACCTCAACCCCCGGTAGATCGGCTGCACAGGCAGTTTCCTTTCCCGATAGCCCATCGGTACCAATTAACTTTATTCCTCGGTTTCTGATTACCTGACCGCTGGCAACATCCCTATCGGTTTTGTAGCCGCAGTGAGGGCAATCATGTACCCGAACACTTAGGTCTTTTTTGACTTCACCTTTACATTCAGGACACTCCTGAGAAGTACCCCTGGCATCAACAACACCAAAAAACTTTCCACGCTTCCAACACACATATTGGGTAATGGTACGAAATTGACCAAACCCCGCATAAAGCATCTGCTTACCCAACATCCCTTTGGCGCTAACTCTATAGTCTAAATCTTCCATGAAAACCATATCGCCAGCATCACAAAGGGCGTGAGCTTGCTTGAAGTGAAAATCTTTCCTGATGTTGTCAATGTAGTGGTGAAGTCGGGCAACTTTGAGTCGTTTTTTCTCGTAATTTTTTGACCGCTTCTGTTTCCTAGACAGCCTACGTTGCAGCAATTTAAGCTTGCTTTGTAGTGTCCTAAAAAACTTAGGCGGCTTGACAACAACGCCATCGCTGGTCGCCAGTAAGGGCGAAGCATTTGCGGAGATTAGTGAACAGGAAGTGGCATAAGTATAGTACGCAAATGCTTCGCCCCTACACCTATGTCTACCCCAATTGGGTGTCCATGAGGTTTTGGATCGGGGACACTGACATTACACTGAATGTTGATACATGCATACCAATTATCGGCTTTCCTTGTAATTCGCACCTGTTTAACCGTAAAACCAGATGGAATAGGGCGGTGCAAGTTAATTGGGATTGTCCCCAGTTTTGGTAGTTTGAGATGGAGTCCCGTTACTGGATTCTCCTTAAACTGAGGGAATAGCAATGACTTAAACTGCCCAAATTTTTTAAACCTAGGAAAGCCAAACCCACGAGATTTAAAGTAGTCCCACGCTTTATGCAGTTGCAATTATTTGTCATCGTTGTCAATTGAGACAGAAAACTTAATTGAGCGTTTTTAGGGAATCCCAGACCATAATCTTCGATTGGATCTGGGAAGATATTAAGGTAATTACCAATAACTAATGACCCGTGATTTACAAGCTAAAGTCACGCAGCATTTTCTTAATCTCTACGTTGTGCATTTCCTCCTGACCAATTTGACCACGGGCAAATTCCTCTAGATACACGGATGCATCTTCCACGATATGCAGAAGGTCTTTATAGAGATCTAATGCTTTTTTCTCATGATTAAGGCTTTCCTGCAAAATATCTTGCACGGAATGTTGGTAGGTTTCCTCGATGGGCGCAATCTTTTGGCTGGGATGACCTTCTAAGCCTGTGATAATTTCTCCCACCTGTTGAGCGTGGAGCAGAGACTCGCTAGCCTGTGCCTTAAAAAAGTTTACAATCGGAATTCGGTTAGGACCAATCACCATCAAGGAGTAATGAGTATAACGCACGACGCCAGCCAACTCAAACTCCATAATGGTGTTGAGTACGTCAATGGTCTTTTTCAGGTCGAGCTCTTTCATAATGTTGAGGTTGCGGTAAGTAGATTCACTTAGGTCTGTTTCAGTTTATCCTTAAAAAAGCTTAACAAGTCAGCGAATCTACAACAGTTGCTAGAGAACATTTTGCCACCACTCTTGCCGAGAGAGGTGGGGGAGCTAGGAGAGCAATCTAGAGACGTAGCATGTTACGTCTGGGAGCTGGGGGAGCAACACCCAGGGAGCAGCATCTAGGGAGCAAGATGCTCCCACTATGGGGAACCGCTTATTTTTGAGCGTTATTCAAGTTCGCCCCGTCTAAGTTCGCTCCAGCCATATCCGTTCCGGTGATAGTGGCGTTGTTGAGATTGGCATTTCTTAAATCCGTATTACTCAGGTTCGCGCCTTCTAGGTTTGCGCTGTCTAGGTTTGCCCCGGCTAAATTCGCTCCAGCTAAATCTGCGCCTTTGAGATTAACGCCATTTAAATTAGCATTTTCTAAGTTAGAATGACTCAGATTTGCCCCTTCGAGATTGGTATTGGTCAAATTAGCATTGGCTAAATCGGCATTGGTACAATCGGCACCCTTAAGATTTTTACCACTCAAATCAGCGCCATTGAGGGTTAAGCCAGCACATTTAAAGTTACTCGGCGCTATAGTGGCAGAACTGATGTTACTTAGCGGGGATATCGCCTGGTTTGTCTGGGCTGACTGACTGACGGCGGCATTGGTTACACTATTTCTCGGCAACAACCATCCGGCTACGCCAAGGGCGATTAATAAAGGAAGACAAATCGCGAATCCCATAAATAAGGGTTTACCGCGTTTAGCTTTCCGGAGTTGAGCCTCAGCTTGGATATTTTCTAACTCAATCTGATTAATCGCCTCTTCCATAAACTCTGGTGGAATTTGGGCTTCGGTTCCAGCATCGATTAGCTCTTGTGCAGAATAACTTTGGTTGTGCTGAGCATAGAGTTGAGCAGCTCGCATCAAAACGTCTTGGGCTTGCTCTTCAGGAATTCGATGATGTTGCGGTTTCATAGGAGGGTTAAGTTGAGTACAATGAGCAATTTCAAGATAAGGTTGCTGGTTCTGAGAAACGGATAATAAATCGTCGTTAAAGGTTGCAGCGTTTGGCGCAATTCAACGGCGATAAAATTTATAAGTAGACAACCCTAAACGAGGTTGAACGATTATTTAAACTTAAAGGGCTGTTGTCACTCTTATTACTGAGAATAGCTTGCTATTGATAAAATTGAAGTGTTTGACGCTTAATTTCTGGAAAAAGGGGCAAAAATTTACTATGATTTTAAAAATTAACCGGTTTGGTAAAGAGTTGATAAAGAAAATCGTGGTTAGGGATTAGTCATGGGGTAAGTTGGGTAAGGATGAGGATTTGGTAAATTATTGAGGTTAACCTGGGGAAAAAGCAATGACTATCCGGATTGGTAACGGTTACGATATCCATAAACTAGAGAAAGGACGCCCTTTGATTCTTGGGGGTGTGAACATTCCCCACGAACTCGGATTGCTAGGGCATAGTGATGCGGATGCCCTAACCCATGCGATAATGGATGCCATGCTAGGCGCATTGAGTCTGGGAGATATTGGTCATTATTTTCCCCCCACCGACCCAAAATGGGCAGGAGCCGATAGTCTAGAGTTATTGAGTCAGGTGAATCAGCTCGTGCGATCGCAGGGTTGGCAGATTAGCAATATTGACTCGGTAATCGTCGCCGAACGTCCCAAGCTGAAGCCTCACATCAAAACCATGCGCGATCGCCTCAGCATGACTTTAGCATTACAACCCGATCAAATCGGGATTAAAGCCACCACCAATGAGAAATTAGGACCCGTGGGACGAGAAGAAGGAATAGCGGCTTATGCTGTAACGTTATTAGTTAAGGAGCATTAGTTCTTTGTCATTGGTTATAACTGTAACGAACCTTAAGCGAAATCTACTAAACATAGCACTAAAAGTCCCCCTATTAGATCCCCCTCCCGTCCCCCTTTAGATCCCCCTCCCGTCCCCCTTAAGAAGGGGGAAGCCATAGGATGCTTCGCTTTTTTTGCACGGGGGAGACCAGAGGATGCTTCGCTTTTTTTGCACGGGGGAAGCCAGAGGATGCTTCGCTTTTTGTTCCATGGGGGAAACGGATTTATTCAAAGTCCCCCTTTTTAAGGGGGATTTAGGGGGATCTAAACTGAACAGAGAAAGCCATAAACTGATGCAAAATAATCGCTACTTGAGAAGAGATCCCCCCTAGCCCCCCTTAACAAGGGGGGAACCGGATTTATTCAAAGTCCCCCTTAAAAAGGGGGAGACCAGAGGATGCTTCGCCTTTGTTGCACGGGGGAGACCAGAGGATGCTTCGCTTTTTTTGCACGGGGAAACCAGAGGATGCTTCGCTTTTTTTGCACGGGGGAGCCGGATTAAATCTTCCCCAATCACCGTTTGTTCTGCGGTTGTTGAATCGGAATCTCAACCACCAACTCAGATCCTTGTTCAAGTGTCGAATTACACCACAGCTTACCGCCATGTTTTTCGACAACAATTTGGTAACTAACCGCCAACCCTAAACCCGTCCCTAAACCCACAGGTTTCGTAGTAAAGAAGGGATCAAAGAGCCGTTTTTTCGTTTGTGGACTCATCCCGATTCCGTTATCTGTGATGCGGATAAAAACATAAGGAGTATCTGGTTCAGAATCGTCCCTTTCTCCCTTAGAATTTTCCTCGGCTACATCATCAGCCATTGGAGACTTAACCGAGTCTGTTTGGCTAATACCTGTGCGAATCGTAATTGTTGGTGAAAATAGTCCCATCCCGTCCAAAAACTCTGCCTCAGTTGGAGACGAATAATGACTTGCCTTTTCCTCGATCGCGTCAATCGCATTGGTCAAGATATTCATAAAAACTTGATTTAACTGTCCGGGCCAACAATCGATGGGGGGCAAATCTCCATAGTCTTTAATCACACAGATTCCGGCTGATCCCGGCTTCTCCTTAAGTCGATATTGCAGAATCATCAAAGCACTCTCAATACCCGAATGAATATCTACTATTTTGCGCCCTGACTCATCTAAACGAGAAAAAGTCCGCAAAGATTGAACAATTTCTCGAATCCGTTCAGCGCCAACCTTCATTGAATATTGAAGTTTAGCAAAATCGGTCAAGATAAAGTCCAAATCGATGCTATCGATCCGCTCTTTAAGAATGGCTGGAGGATTAGGATAAGCAGTGCGGTAAAGTTGTACCAGCGCGATGAGATCTTGGTAATACTCTTGGGCATAAATAAGATTGCCATAAATAAAATTAACCGGATTGTTAATTTCGTGAGCAATACCCGCCACAAGCTGACCCAAACTGGACATTTTTTCACTTTGGATCAGCTGAGATTGGGTGCGCTGCAAATCGTGGAGAGCTTTTGACAATTGTGCGGCTTGTTTTCGAGCATGTTCTGTGGCTCGACAGCTAGCGGCGTAAAGTTCAGCTTGTTGAATTGCCATGAGCAGTTGAGAGATCACCCCTTCGAGGAGTTCAACTTCGCTATCTATCCAAGGGCGAGTTTCCTGAGTGTGGCTGCAACTAATCACCCCGGTGATTCCGGAAGGGGTTTGTAGGGGGATAAGCAATAGAGACTGATAATCGAGCGATCGCATAAATTCCTGTAATAAGGAATCGCTCACCGTTTCTACGGTATCAATCCGCATCATGTTCAGATGGTATAACTGCTGCGTGAGAACTTGATTGGTGTCCGCCCAATAGCAGCCTGTCAAATCGGGAAGCGAAGACTCTCGATCTTCGGTGACAACTTCCCAATAAGCGGGCACTTGCTCAGCATGATACCGGATAAACTGACAGCGATCGATTCGCAATAGCTGGCGGATTTCTAGTACAGTTGTTTTCAGAATCGTATCTAGGTCTAAACTGTTGCGGATTTGGGTTGAGAGGCGATTGAGCAAGGCTTCTTGGTGAGCTTTTTCGCGCAAGCGGGCTTCTGAGCGTTGCAGAGCCGATTCAGCCGCTTGACAGGCGCTCATATCTTGAATGACGTGCAAAAAGTACTTCGGATTCCCTTGAGGCGATCGCACTACGGATATAGTGATTTGTACCCAGACAATGCTGCCATTTTGGTGTCGGTAGCGTTTTTGTTGGCAGTGACTCTCAAGGGTACCGGCTAAGAGTAACTCCATTATCGCGCGATCGCTTGCCCAGTCATCGGGGTGGGTTAGGTCTTGCCAGGTGCGTGTGAGGACTTGATCACGGCTGTAGCCAACGATGTCACAAAACTTAGGGTTGACCCGAATTATTTTACCATCCGTCGATAAGTGTTTGATGCCAACGGCTGCTTGCTCAAAGGTATCACAGAAGCGATCATCACATTCATTTAGCTGTGCCTCAACAGGTTTGGATGGAATGTCCACAACAGAGGTTCTAGCTGTATTAGGTCGGGTGGGGTTGGAATAAAACAAGGGTTTTGAGTTAACGCTAAACCAAGTTAATGTGCCGTCAGGTTTTAAAATGCCTATGATAACATTCGGAGGATGAAAAAGTTTTCGGTTGAGACGGCGGGCGGAGGACACAGCGCTGGAAAAGCCATGTAGAGACGTAGCCGACTACGTCTTTGTTTGAATTTAGCGCTTGGACTCAGATAACACCTTTTTTGTACTTATGTAGATTATTGGTTCAATAATGGTATCTCCTGCTATCCGGTATAATAATACACCTAGTCATAGCAATCGTTAATTAAGAATTTGTCTTCATAATTTCCCCAAGCTCCTATTTTCTCAGGTAAACAAACATTAAGCAATGCTCCAAACTCCTACCAACTGGTCTAACCTGCTGCAACAAATCCTCGACAGACAATCATTATCCCGTGAGCAAGCCTCCCAATTAATGCAGGGGTGGCTAAATGAGGACATTCCGCCTGTTTTATCCGGGGCGATTCTGGCGGCGATTCAGGCAAAAGGAGTCTCGGCATCAGAATTGGCAGGAATGGCTCAAGTGTTGCAGGATCAATCCTTACAGCAGGAAACCCTTGACCATAAAACGCCAGTTATTGATACCTGTGGCACCGGTGGCGATGGTGCATCCACCTTTAATATATCGACGGCTGTAGCATTTGTGGCGGCGGCTGCTGGTGTAAGGGTTGCCAAACATGGGAATCGTTCAGCCTCCTCGAAAGTGGGTTCAGCCGATGTTTTAGAGGCTTTGGGCGTCAATTTATCTGCCCCACCAGAAAAAGTCCAGTCCGCATTGGATGAGGTGGGCGTTACATTTCTTTTTGCCCGGGGATGGCATCCAGCGATGAAAGCGGTAGCCCCGTTGCGACAAACCCTGAAGGTGCGGACGGTATTTAATCTGTTAGGACCTCTAGTCAATCCATTGCGCCCCACTGGTCAAGTGATTGGTGTATTTGACGCCAATGTAGTATCAACGGTTGCCCATGCTTTACAACAAATGGGAATTCATCAGGGAATTGTCCTCCATGGACGAGAAAAACTGGATGAAGCAGGATTGGCTGACGAAACCGACTTGGCGCTGCTATCTGATGGTGAGGTGCGACTGTCTACGCTAAATCCGCAACAGCTTGGTTTAACTTCAGCACCAACAGGGGCGTTACGTGGCGGCGATGTGGGCGAAAATGTGGATATTTTAACCCATGTTTTACAGGGGAAAGGAACCGCCGCCCAACAGGATGTGGTGGCGTTAAATACCTCATTAGCCTTGCAAGTGGCTGGGGTTGTGGCGTTGGAGGATCATAAAGCTGGGATTGAACAGGCAAAGGATATCTTGAAAAGTGGGGCGGCTTGGTCAAAATTGGAACAGCTTATTCCATTCTTGAAGAATTAAACATTTTTATTCTGTAGGGGAACGGCACTGCCGTACCCTCATCAGTTAACTGGAAGAAGGGAGAGGGAGAGAGTGTCAAATTATGCTACACAAAGTTCAGTGTAAGCGTAAATTGAGGTGTAGCGATCGCGATGAGCCAAATCACGTTCAAGATTGTTAATTATAAAGAATATCCAGCCGCTATTCAAGGGGTGAGACAGTCGGTTTTTCATATTGAACAAGGTGTTGATCCAAGTTTGGATTTGGATGGCAAAGATGAAACCGCCGATCATATTCTGGCGTATATCGAGAATCAGCCTGTGGGAACCGTCAGGGTGAGATATTTGGATCATCAAACCGCTAAAATTGAACGCCTTGCTGTTTTGTCGGATTTCCGAGGACGAGGAATTTAGCCGTGTGAATAACCATGCAAGGGGGGATTGAGAACCAGCGAATACTACTATTGTCTCCATGACGAGGTAGAATGCCAATTCGACTGGGACGTTTCCACTCAAAGGCAATCGGTAGTTTGCCTTCCATCATCCGCATCGGCTGGAAAGCTAGGGGCAGATCTAAAAAGATGGTGTAATTTTCGGTGATCGCAAAATCGTGCATCATCACCGGACTCGGTAAATCAATGGGGACAGTTTGTAAAATTTCTCCTTGTGCCGAAACCACCCCATATTCTAAATAAGGCGGCATGATGAATGAACAGCCAAAGAAGATCATTTCACCCGTCACGGGGTCAACTTTTGGGTGTGCCGTGAACGTGCTTTGAAGTTTGCCTCCAAAGGTATGAGAGCCTACTGTTTCTAAGTTAGAAGCATTAATGATATAGGGTTCGCCGGCTTCCCATAGGGCTAGCAGTTTGCCGTTGTGCCACACCAGGGACGTGTTGGCAACATTCTTCATCATAATGCCGTGGGGTCCATCAAACCTAGGCAAGTTCATTAAACCGGGCCAAATCGCTTGACCTTCTCGTTTTTCAATCTCAAAAGCTTCAGTGCGAACATAGCGATTGCGGTAGCTGGCTTTGCCATTGCTGATATTTACTTGGTGGATCATGCCATCCCCATCAAACCAATGGTAGAGTCCAAGGGGTTGAAATTGGGGGTTGGGTCCGTTACGCAGAAACATCCCGGAGAGTTGTTGCGGAAGTTCTCCAATGACGGTAAGTTCGTCAACACTTGTTTCTTTTTCTATGGGGGCAAAGTTATCGTCTAGATAAATTTTACCCATGTCGTCTTTGAGCAGGTGATCGCTCTTGGTACTGTGGAGTTGACTGAGGATCAGGTTCGGAATGCGAGCATAATAGCCAGACGTTCTAACGCCTTGATTGGCAATCTTTGCCCCTTCTCCCGTATCGCTGATGATTTGACCTAAGAATTTTGAATCGAGAAAAATCTTCATCAACCGTTCCTGAAATTTTTGACGGCGAGTTTTCTTGTCTGATAAAAACTGGAGGAATTCTGATTCTTGGGTATCAACTTCAGTATCACTAGAAATCAAAGTACTGATATTTTCATACAGCTCTTGGTACTTTTCATCCGTTGGATTCTTGCCTAAATAGTCTTGTAACCAGTCATAACACTGTTCAGGTGGCACGGGTTGGTTTAATAGACTGTCAAGATCGATATCATTACTTAGGTTTTTTTTGCTGGCGATTTGGCTAATGTATTTCTGTTCACCAGGTTCTAGAACACCATCTATCCAGGCGATCCCAATAAGAGCTTTGAGCAATTTTTTGTCATCTTCTAATGAATAGGATTGCTGTAAGTTAGCCTGGGTAATTGCTATTTTAAAATGTTCATTAACTGTAGCTTTCTGACGAATAGTCTTTTTGTTTGTGTATAATACGTGGTGACGATCAGGAGTCTTGACCACAATGTACAAATCCGGATTGCCCTCAAATTTTTCTCCGAAATCTTTTTCGTCGTAAAGAATTTCAAAGTTACCTTGGCTATCCGTTAAAGCTTCTCCTAAATCATCATCTTTGATTAAATCCTGATCAAAAGCTTTGACAACTAAACCAGGAATCCCCGATCCGCTTTCGGATTCATAAACACACCCACTTACTTTAAATGACATTCTGATTCTCCTCTCTTATTAAATTGATATCTAGAATTATGTTAATATCATAGTGTAAATCAAAAGTCAAGTCGGAAAAGTCAAAAGGCTCCCCCGCACCCCGGCTGATAAACAATGAATGATGAAAGACCAATTACATCGGTGGAAAACGGGAAACCGCAAATATCTGGGAATTCTGGGACTGATTTGGCTAGCCAGCGCTTTGTGCGATCGCCTGTGGTTTGCTGTTGATAATTCTGTCCCCGCTTGGGATGAGGCGGATTATTTGACGGGTTCGTTAAACTATTGGCAAGCGTTGCAGCATCCTGAGTGGTTCTCTGGGGAATGGTGGACGAATTTATGGCAACTTTCCTCTAAAATACCACCATTTACTTATATCGCTACGGCTATTATTCAACATATTTTTGGTCGGGGAACGGATCAAGCTACGCTGGTTCTGTTACTCTTTCATGCTATTCTTATCGGTTCAGTTTATGGCTTAGGTGTCCAACTCTTCAACCGTCGGGTTGGATTATGGGCGGCTGGATTAACGGTGCTTTTACCGGGACTCTATCGCTATCGTTTAGAATTTCTTCTCGATTATCCCTTAACGGCTGTTGTTACACTCAGTTTCTTTTGTCTCACAGTTTGGCGAACTCAAAGTTTAAAACCTGTAATTGCTAAACCGCAACCCAATTACCAATCCCTACTCTGGGCAATAATCTTTGGTTTGTCCCTAGGATTGGCGCTAATGGTTAAGCAAACGGCGCTATTTTTTCTATTTATACCAATTATCTGGGTTATCGTGGGGACAATTCGACGGCGAAACTGGGGGCGCTTGGCTCAGTTAATCGCTGGATTGTTGGTGTCTGTGTTGATATTTGGTTCCTGGTATCGCACCAACTGGCTACTCATTTTAACCTCTGGGAAAAGAGCCACGTTAGATTCCGCGATCGCAGAGGGTGATCCGGCTTTGAATACTCTGGATGCTTGGCTTTATTATGGGAAGATTTTACCTTATTTGGTGTCTTGGGTTCTGTTGCTTGTACCAATTGTTGGTTTGATTCTTTATTGGCGTAATAAAGATCGAAGGTTAGGTACGGAGGATGTTTTTTCAACGCAGAGGGGCGCAGAGGTTAACGCAGAGGGGCGCAGAGGGTTTCAGGAAAGATATGGGTTGGGTGGGTTAGGTTGGTCTTTCGGTTGGCTGGCTGTGTTTTTGATCGGGGGTTATCTGCTGTGTTCTCTGAATGTGAATAAGGATGCTCGGTATATTTTGCCATTGTTACCTGTATTTTCGTTAGTTTTAGCATCGGGTTTGGTTCTATGGCAAGGTCGTTTTGGACAACAGGTTCGCTGGGGGACGGTGGGATTGGCGTCTGTGTTAATTGTGCTGAATTTATTTCCTTTGGGAGGCGCTTTTTTAACCCACTTTCTTTCGCCGCGTGTTCAACATTTTCCTTATTTGGGACAACCTGTTCCTCTGGCTCAGGTGATTGATGAAATTATCCAAGTATCTCCGAATTTACAGACAACGTTAGGGGTATTGCCTTCAACTCCGGAAATTAATCAACACAATTTAAATTATTATGGGGCGTTGCGGGATTTTCAGGTGTATGGGCGTCAGGTGGGAGTACGAGAAAAACAGGTTGAACAGGATGCGCGATCGCTGTCTTGGTTTGTGACAAAAACAGGTGATCAAGGTTCTGTCCCTGAGGCGCAAGCGGCTATAGTGGAGAAGGTTGAAAAAGGGGGCGAATTTCAACTCCAGAAAACTTGGGATTTACCTGATGGAAGTCTGCTCAAGCTCTATCATCGACATCAGCCATTTGTCAAGGTAACAAAAGTCAATAGTAAACAATCAATTGTCGGGGTGGGTTTAGCCACTAAACCTGGCTTTTCACTGATAACGTATCAACAAAACTCGCCCTTGAACGTAGTCGAAGGGTCAGATAAAATTCAGTTAAATCGGGTGATTTTACCAGAGACAGCCCCCCCTGGTTTACCTGTACCTGTTACTTACGAATGGACAGGGGATTGGCAATCGTTACAATCGGGTATTGTGTTATTAACCTGGCATTCGCTGGAAGGGGGATATCAATATCAATGGCTCCATGATCATGGTATTGGGATGGGAAACTTATATCCTCACTCACCCATCAACAGCCAGCTATCCACCGTTAACCCTAAATTGCCTAAATACCAAGTTATTGAACGGATGGCGATGTTACCTAGGGCAGATATCCCAGCCGGAACGTATACATTAAAAGCTACTTATTTGCATCGAGAGACGGGGGAAACCTATCCGATATCTGTACCAACGGTTAGGATAAAGATTGACCCCAAAGCGTCTACAACACCTGCACCGGAATTAGATTTAATTACCCAATTTCGGACATTAGCCGCTACTTTACCAAAGGGTTCTGATTCCCTGGAGGCTATCTTTGAACAAACGGGGCGGATTAATCAGTATGACCCGATTCAGGACTATCTCGTGCAGGCAGATTTGGCGTTAACTCATCGGTTAAAGTTGGAACCGCAACGGCTAGATTTGGCTTATGCTCTAGCTTTATCTAAGGTTTTGCAGGTAGATTCTCAGGGTGCGATCGCGGCATTACAACGAGTCGTTCAGCTAGATCCAAAAAATCCTTATGCTCATGCTTATCTTGCTTTCGTTTATTTGTATGAATGGCGGGGTCAAGATGCCCAAAATGCGCTCAAGCCTGCCCTAAATCTCAACCCAAATCTGTCTGAACTTCAAGCTCTTTCTGGTATTGCTGCCTTGATGCAAGGGAATTTGATCAAAACATGGTATTTTCTGGATAAATTTGTAATTAGTCCTGAGTAGAATACTGAGAAAGAGTGAGTTTATTTAATTCGCTCATAATAACCGAGATAAATCAATTCCAGCTTCCCCCCATACTCCTGAATCAAGCTGAGTTGACGCCGATACAATCCACGAAAGGTGTTGGCAAATATCAGGGTAGCGATCGCGACACTCAACCCGGCGACGGTAGAAATTAAGGCTTCACTGATCCCGCCTGTCACACCCACGGTGGTTTGACCGCCAATATCGCCAATCTGTAGGGCGGCAAAGGCGTCAATTAATCCTAATATAGTGCCTAAAAGTCCGAGCAGAGGTGAGACACTAATGATGGTCTCAAATGCCGTGTTGAACCGCTTGAGAATCGGTAACTCTGCTTGCAGGGAACTTTCGAGGGCGAGTCTAAATTTCTCTGGAGTGGGACTTTTGAGTTCCAACGCGGCTAGAAAAATTCGTGCGATTGGCAGATCACTATTTTGTTCTAGTTTGAGAAAGGCTTCTGGAGGATTTTGTTGGTACAAGTGCAGCACCTCTCGCATCAGGCGATTCTGGCGCTGGGTGACTCGCCACCAAAAATTTAGCCGCTCTAAAATTAGCGCGATCGCTAAGATAGAAAGCACTAACAGGGGCAACATGACTACCCCACCCAAGGAAAAAAAGGCGTTTAATGACATGCAGCTGCTCAATTGTTGACATCCTCCCCGGCGTGTAGCTTGCTTCCCGCAGGGTACGCACGGGGATTCCCTACCAGTCGAACAACGACAGTTGAACGTACTCAAGGGTGGGTTTACGGCTCAACACGCACTGCCTCAGATGAGATCTTACACTGGGGAGGAGGGAATAGGTGATTGGGCAAATTTTTTTGTCTGTTGTTCACCCCACACCTTATACCCTACACCCTACACCCCTGTTTCCCCTGAATGGCTAAGGAGTATTGGGGATGCGATCAATTTGGGCATAACCACTGAATATTAGCTGTTGTCCCTGAGTTTCTAGGCGATTGATTCGCATAGTAACGCCATCAAGATTGAAGCGATCCAGATCCACCATATTATTCAAAATCTTATCCAGGGCATCGGTCAAGGCTTCAGATTTGCCTCGCAATTCCTCTGGAATAGTATCTGGTTCAAATTTAGAGTCTTTGAAGAGAATCCGCCGCCGCTTTTCTACAGCCAGAGTTGAGGTCATGCTAATCGGCACTAATTCCTGATCGGGAAGGTTTACTTTGGCAAAAAGCTGAATCCGGTTATTGGGAAGCAGCTTGAGTTGCACGTCAGTGAAGGAAATTTGCTGACCCCCAGTGAGATCCTCCAATTCGGGAATGGAAATATTTTCTAAGCGCTTTCTCACCAGTTCGGCTTTAAACGACTGGTTGATATCGGGTTCTGTTAACACGACTTGGGCGATCGCTTGGGTAGGTTGCTTCAGGTGAATCTGACCCTTGAGGACAGAACTGAAGTCCAAGGACACAGCGTCTGTTTCAAAGGACATCTCCTCAGTCCGAAACTCTCTACGGATCACCAAGCCTCGCCCATGCATCTTAAAGCTGTCAATGCTACCCTGTAACAGTTTACTGGAGGGATTGCAGCGCACCGAAACCTCGACAGACTCACTGCGAGTAAATAGGTGGCGAATCGTATTGCTGGCGACGGTATTGAGCATCCGTTCGCCCCAATCTGTACCAGACGGGTTGGTTAAACCGGCAAAGCCACCGAGCATAGTAGTCCTGTTATCCACGCGAGTTGTCTCTTTACATTTGTAACAAAATGTGAAGCCTTCAGCAATCTCACGGTGGGAATATTGATGAATATCCCAAATTTGCGACTAGCATAGACCCAGGGTTGACTTGGGGTCTAGCGATAGGAATAGAATTTCTGAAGTTAATGATTAGTTTTGGCAAAGGTGCAGGATTGATCACACCTGATGCAGTGGGCAACTTTCAACAAAACAGGAAATATTACTCAGACATTACCCCTGAAACTTTAGTCACTCCTGTTATTGTACAGGCGACGGCTATAGATTCAATCATCCGTCGTGACTTTGTTCTGATTAAGGCAATAATGAAATCTTATCAATTATTTTCAAACCGTAGTCCAGGACAGTCAAAGTATTAGGAGGGGAGCATGTCAATCCGGGTGTTTGTGTACGGGACTCTCAAACCTGGGGAAGTCAATTATCTGCGCTACTGTGAGGGAAAAGTGTTAGCCGCCCAACCTGCGATCGCGTTGGGTCAACTGTTCGATTTGCCCCTCGGCTATCCGGCGATGATCCCTGGAAAGAGTCCGGTGCGGGGCTTTTTGCTGACGTTCACTGAGCCAAATCTTTTAACCGTCTTGGATAAGCTAGAAGACTACAATCCGCAGCGAAACCCAGAGGACAATGAATATTATCGACAACAAGTGACTATTTATGATCTGGCTAACCAATCTTTAGGACAGGCTTGGATTTACCTCATGCAACCTGAGCGAGTGCAGCGTTTAGGGGGTACACTTATTTCTTGCGGTTGGTGGAGTCGCACTTGAATGATGAATTATGAATACCCCATCGCCAGAAAATGGGGCATAAGGGGGAAATGCTTTTGTGTTTTCACAGCCAGCGACAGGAATTTCAGGCTACGTGACATACTCCTACACCAACTGAGTACAGTATGGTGTAAGCTCTAGAGTGACTCCAGCTATTGAGCCTCGGACATTGACTGAGCTTTATTAACGACACGGGATGCCCCACCGCGCCGGACAATACAAAAAGTTTTGTCACCCAATGTAGCTGCTGGAATTTTACCCGTCCACAGATGCGACTACGAATAGTCTGTTTCTGGATGGAACCCCATATTCGGTGGTTGTCTTGGTTCAGAGTACAGGTAAGCGGTTAGCTTTTAATTTATTTAACCTGTCCTACAATAGTAGCAAATTGAAATTGGTTTGACAACTATGAAGCAAGTGACAACGCGAGTATCAGATAGGGAATATGAGCATTTAGCCAAATTCGGCAAAGTAACACAAA
>NZ_JAVJRX010000122.1:0-25148 GCF_040219735.1 Coleofasciculus sp. G1-WW12-02
GGGGGAGCTAGGGGAGCTGGGAGATGAACAATCAACACCTAATTACTATGGATTGGCAATTACTAGGATTAAGTTTCATTACCGTATTTTTAGCCGAAATTGGTGACAAAAGCCAACTGGCTGCGATCGCGCTTGGGGGTAGTCTCAAGTCCCCCCGTGCGGTATTCTTGGGGGCTGTAGCCGCGTTGCTTTTGGCAACGTTTATGGGCGTATTAGCTGGGGGTGGCGTAGCCCAACTATTCCCGGTGCGAGTTCTCAAAGCGATCGCGGCGGTGGGTTTCGCATTAATGGCAGTTCGCTTGCTGTGGCCCTCTGAGGATGAAGCCTGAGAACATTTTTATGTAGGGGCGGGTTTTACTATTATTGTTTCTTCCCTCACCCAGATGTAACTCGCGCCCGCCCCGACAAAATTTTCAAAGAGATTCTAAACAACCAATATACTAAAATGGTTTCTCTTGCCCGGAAAAACTTACTCGAAGATATTCCCCGCTTTTTAGTCGCCCAAGCTGGGATTATGTTTGCGGTGAGTTTAGTTACCTTGCAAACAGGTATTTTTAATGGATTTACCCAATCAACGGCTCAGTTAATTTACAATTCTAACGCAGATATTTGGGTGGCATCTGATAAATTAGTGCAAATGGAGTTGACATTACCCATTCCCTTATCCCATGTTATTTCTGCCCGTAATGTGGAAGGGGTTGCTAAAGCTGAAGCCCTTATTTTTAGTGGCGCGTTGTGGAATCCACCCCAAGGAGAAATTACCCGGGTAAAAGTGGTGGGATTTGACCCCAATGGGCAATTGTTTCAACCGATAAATCTGGTGCAAGGCGATGTGAGGGACTTATCTGAACCCTATAAAATTATTGTAGATGCAACCAACCAAGATTCCCTAAATGTGCAACAGATTGAGGATATTGCCCGTGTAAATTCTTTGCCCGCCCGGGTGGTGGGTTTCACTCAAGGGAATGCATCAATTGTGTCTAATTCTTTCATGTTTACCTCCCTAACCAGTGCTAATGCGTTCTTAACATCGGGTCAAAAGTCTGAACTTTCCTGTAAATTGCCGTCAGGTGCTGAGGATTTAATTTGTACCAATACCTATTCGAGAATCTCGGAAGCCGAACTACGGAATCAACCCCCACCGCCACCGAATCCATTAGTCGCTTCTGACTTGATTCAATATGTTTTAATTGCGGCGGAACCGGGTGAGGATTTGTCACAACTCAAAGTTCGATTAGAGAAGGCTTTACCGAATGTGAGTACCTATACTCGCCAGGAGTTTATTAAACTGAATCAAACCTTTTGGCAACAGCGAACGGGAATTGGCTTTATTCTAGGATTGGGGGCGGTGGTTGGTGTCGTGGTTGGTGTGATCATTGTCGGTCAAATTCTTTATTCCTCTGTAGCTGACCATATTAAAGAATTTGGTACGCTCAAAGCAATTGGCGCGTCAGATTGGCGAATTTACGGTGTAATTATTGAACAGGCGCTGTGGATGTCGGTTCTCGGTTATCTCCCAGCGATGTTCCTCTGCTACGGTGTAGCCCTATGGACATCAGCGACTCAGGGGATTCTGATTCTGATCACCCCCGTATCCGCGATCGCGGTTTTGGCGATAACGGTGGGAATGTGCGTCGGTTCAGCTATTTTCGCGATTCAGAAAGTGACGCGCCTTGATCCAGCCATGGTGTTTAATCAGTAATTGGGGCTGTTTTGCTCCTTATTAGTTCTATGAATCTCAAAGAATTTCTCACAAGCTATGCAGCAGGTCAAAGACATTTTGCTGACCAAATAAAAAGAGTTGCTAGGTAAGCAATTGATTTAAGACCAATGGCACGCTCCAGTCAGCATTTTTGGAGCGCCAAAACCCTTGATCTACCGTAGGGTGGGCACTGCCCACCAGTCTCAAGTCACCCCTTCAGGTCACTGCCATTCGATTTAATCCTGAAATCATCGAGGAGACAATATGCAGCATGATCGTGGATTGATCAAGCGTTATGAAGCAGGAGAGAGAGATTTTTCGGGTACTGACTTGAGTGGTATCAAGCTTTATGGTTCAAAACTTATAGAAATTGATTTGAGCGGGGCTGACTTTAGCAATGCTAATCTGGAAAATGCAAGACTGAGTGATGTTGATTTGAATGATGCTAATTTCAGTTATGCTAACCTCAGAAATACCCGCATAAGAGGCAGAGTCCACAACGCTAATTTTAGTCATGCAAATTTGACAGGAGCTAATCTCAGCTATGCCAAGTTGGGAAAAGCCAATCTTAGTCATGTAAATTTGACAGGAGCAAACCTCCAAAATACATCTTTGAGTAGTGCAAACTTGCAAAGCGCCAATCTCACTCAAGCCAAACTAGGTAGAGCCGACTTCTGTTATGCTAATTTGAATCAAGCAAATCTCAACCAAGCTTACTTGTTTGGTGTTAATTTGGAACAAGCAACGCTGCAAAATGCCACTTTACGAAATACCACTCTAACAGATGCCAATTTGGAAGGCGCTGATTTTACAGATGCAGATTTGAATGATGCCGATTTAACGGGTGCAAAACTGTTTCAAACCAATCTGACCAATGTGATTAATGCATCAGGTTCAGCATCCATCTTTTTTAATACACCGAGTAATCCCAACCTTACATTATTAAACCAAATTCGAGAAGCTTGTGAAGGATTTTCTTATCCAAGCGAAGCGGATTATCCCTACGAAGTATTTTTGTGGGAAACAGTCAATCGAGGAGAGTTCACCCTCGAAGGATTGCTTAAAGCTTGTGGACATTTGCGGAAAATTCCAGCCGACGCTTTTCGGACAAATAATTTTGATGACCTAGAGTGGTTACAACCTCTCGCCAATGACGTTATAGATTTTATAATAGAAGATCAAGATGAGATTCAAGAATTTCACTCTTTGTTAACCCACGTAGAAACCTACCTGACTAACATTCAAGTTCTGCTACTGAAAACTGATAGATATGGAGGAATATACATCATTTTAGCCAATACTCCATCTGGTGATTGGTTGGGAATATCAACTCAAGTTTTAGACAACTTACTACAAAACGACCACGGTGATTCCCGAATTTTTAGGTTAAAAGATTTAGCTATTGCTAAACCCGAGAATTACGAACTGATTGTTGCTTTGGAAAAGACAATCATTGGAATGCAACCTCCCTTGGAGATTATTGTTGACAATACGAACATTGGATATAGAGATACCTCTGGAGATGTGTCCAACTTTGTTTGGGAGATTGCTGAACAACGCAGTGCGCTAATTCACAATCTTTTACATACCGTTAAGATTATGACCACAAATGAAGTTGAAGCCGTCTTCTTTAGTTCCTACGAAAAGGATAAAAACCGGAAAGATAAAGCCAATCGTTTGGTGCTGGAAAATTTAAGTAATTTAAGGCTTTATCGAATCAAGACAGGAGTAATTGATATGTACTTTGTTGGTAAAACTGAAGATGGAGATTGGATCTGTATTCAGACTAAAGCCATTGAAACTTGAAGTCACCTATTAATTGAGGAACTCGGTTTCATCAAAAGGAAAGGTTCCCAGCTATGATCCTCTGCTACGGTGTAGCCCTGTGGACATCAGCGACTCAGGGGATTCTGATTCTGATCACCCCCGTATCCGCGATCCGATAACGGTGGGAATGTGCGTCGGTTCAGCTATTTTCGCGATTCAGAAAGTGACGCGCCTTAATCCAGCTATGGTGTTTAATCAATGAATCATTTGTTAATTGTTGATTGTTGATTGGTAATTGGTTTTGTAGGGGCGAGTCGCTGCACAACTATGACGGTGTGATAATTAACCTGTCTCGACTCGCCCTTTTCTGGTAGGTACGCGGGTCATACCAATTCTCTATGATGTTGCACTTTATCCAACCCCCCTGTAGTCCCCCCTGCTTGCTAAGGGGGGACGGCGATAGCCGGGGGGTTTATTCGTTGCACAATTACAGAGAAATGGTATCAGATAATTGCCGATACCCTGTGGAGGGCGACCCGAACAAATTAATGGTTTGGTGGTATGAATTATATGCGGCGGGTCGCCCCTACAGTGTTTATCTATTCATCGTGTATCTCGTGAGACCCCGCAGTCCCTTCCCGCATCCCGGTTAAGATGTCCTAACGTCAGTAGCGACTCGACAAAAAGTCTTAAAGATAACTTGAACTAGGGAAACATTCAAGAGTTTGTGCCAAACCGAGACTCAATGCGGTATTCAACGGTTTAAATTGTCGTTTGTCCGACAATCCCTAACCAAAGATCGATAGCTAGGTTAGGGTTGTTGAACATTCCTGCTGATTCTGATTCACCAATAACGCCACTGGAAAATCACTGAGAACATCTCGAATCCACAGCGTATCATCCCCCTGAATTTCCCGTCCCGTCATCACATCCCGCCATACAGACGACGAACTAGAGGGTAAAGAAATCCGGGTTTCTTGCCAAACTTGTTCACCCATGGGATATTCTCCTGGCTTCACTAAACTGGTCAACAGCCGAGGGACAATGACAATCACCGTTGTATGATCCCAAGTTCGAGCAAAGGTAACAACATGCTCCTTCAAGCTGCCAATAACCGTCAGTTTATGGTAATCTCCTCGCTGGAATACCTCTAAATACTCGCGCCGTGTTTTTAGAGCTTCATAGATGACAAATAGCTTAATTCGACCATCTTCTGGAGTCTGACAAAGTTCCTGAACTAAACCTAGATTATCGGTTTCGCTGCGCTGTTTCAGTTCTTTCACTAACTTCAGCCGCTGTTCAAAATCCACAGGACGGCGATTATCGGGATCGACTACACTTAAATCCCACAGTTCCGTTCCCTGGTAAAAATCAGGAACACCGGGAGATGTCAGTTTCAGTAAGACTTGGGAGAGACTATTAAAAATGCCGTAATGTTGGATTTTACGTTGGAACGGTCGAAACGCTTCTAAAAACGGATTATCAGGGGTATCTTTGAGTAAGCGTTCAGCAAACCGAATAAACCCTTCTTCATAGTTGGTATCCGGTCTCAACCAAGCGGTATGGACTTTTGCCTCTCGGATTGCCTTGATAATATAGTCTTTGATCCGCTGCACATAGTTAGTGAACTCCGCTTCATCAAAGGGAAAGGTTCCTAGCAAGGTTTGGTAAAGAAAATATTCGTCATTGGGATCAGGAATATCTAACCCATCAATACAATCCTTGTGAACAGCGTTTATTTCCTGCCATTCTCTCAACATATTATCCCACTCGCCGGGAATTTCGGAAAGAACATTAATTCTTGCTCTCACATCTTCACCACGTTTAGTATCGTGGGTTGCTGTTGTATTTATTGTATGGGGCCAATAAGCGATGCGGTGTTGATTAAAGTCATGAAAGTCGTCTAAGGAAACGCCAAATTCACCCGGATTACCACCCACTTCGTTGAGAGAGATGAGACGGTTATAAATATAGAAAGCCGTATCTTCTACTCCCTTAGCGGTCAGCGGTCCAGTAAACTGTTGCAGCCGCATGACAAAATAACGCCATTGTTCGGCTTCTTCTGGTACCAACGAATCGTCAACTTCCAGTAATAAAAACTTCTCAATAAACGTCAGTTCATTAAAGAAAATTGGCGTATTTTCTTTGGCTTTGGCAATGACGTACTCAATATACTCCCGATCAGCTTGGCTTAAACCTTCTGGACTTACATAGGTTCGGTATACAGGAAACAGCGCCATGATTTCGACCAACGCGGCTTTCAGCGCATAGATAGTAAAGTCACTGGCGTATCTGTACTGAGACGAAATTCGCTTGAGTAAATTAGCTAAATTATCGATATCTCCGGTCAAATGCTTGGCTATAATCAATCGCTTTTTTTCATCTATTATGGCTTGATAGGATATGGAATTCCCGATAAAGCGATAATAAACGCTGTCAAACTTCGGCTGAGTCTGCTGATGACAAAAAATACCATTAACTTTGTTTAAGAAATCATACCCACTCGTACCTTGTACGGGCCAGGTTAAGGGCAAATCTTCATGCTCTTCCAAGATTTTCTCAACCACAACGTAAGCATCAGACGCATAGTCTCGCAAGTGATTTAAATATTGAGCCGGATCATAAAGTCCATCGATATGATCGATTCTCACGCCGCTAAATTTCTGTTCTTCAAGGAGCTTGAATATCAAAGCGTGATTATGTTTAAAAACTTTCTCATCTTCGATGCGAACGGAAATCAAGTCATTGACTGTAAAAAATCGTCGATAATTCAGTTCTTCATTACCCACCTTCCAGTACGCGAGACGGAAAAACTGCTCGGCTAACAATTGCTCTAACAAGTCAAAGCTTTCGGGTTTTCCGGGTTCTCCATTAAAGATTTGAATATTTTCGTCGATAAAATCCCTGACCTCTACACTATCATTCCAGAGTTCCCATAACATGCTCTTTACGAAGCTAATCTGGTCATAGCGTTCCATTCCTTCTTCGCCCGAGGGAATGTATTTTAGAGCATAGAGAGCGCCCAGTAATTTAACAAAATCGGGATGATTTCTGCCTAATTTCCGGCGGATACGTGCTAAATCATAGATCAAGACATTGGAGTAGGATTCAATCCGAATGGGGAACTTCAGGTCATAGTAATTAATGGTTATCCCTTCTTGGTTATACTGAAGTTTGAGTTCACCACTCTCTAAGCAATCGCCGCAAAATTTACCTAAAAATGGCGCTAGTACTCGCCCCCGAATGCCTTCATAAGGATGCTCCCAGTTGATATCAAAATAATCCTTATATTGAGAATCCGGACCATTCTCCAAAACTTCAACCAGCATCGGGTTTTCACTATCAAATGCCATGTGGTTCGGCACAATATCCTGAAGCCATCCTAACCCATGTTGTTGAACCTGCTCAATTAGAGACTCAAAGTTCTCCAAGCCGCCGAGTTCTGGGTTTATTTGATTGGGATCAACCACATCGTAGCCATGAGTGCTACCAGATCGGGCTTTAAATATGGGGGATGCATAAAAGTCAGAAACTCCTAATTCAGCCAGGTAAGAAACAATGGCTTTTGCTGATTCAAAGGTAAACGCGGGATTAAATTGAATTCTATAGGTGGCGACGGGAATCCGCATCATAAGCTTTTAGAGGGGTTAAAGAACTGACAGAGCATTGGCTCTAGGACTCGATCTAAAAAAATTGCTTGCTAACCAAGATGTTAAACAGTAGGATAGTGGCGTTGAACTTAATGCTTAAATCATAGCTTAACCTCATTTTATGACAAAGGCATTTGCTTTGGGCAACACTAAGAGTACAGCACTGGGATATATTTGTTGAGGATAGGATCTGCCATCCAAAAGGAGTAGAGCTTGGTAGAAATAAGCCAAAAGACGGAGAAACGGGGGAACTCCGATAAGAACTAGAGGGAAACCGCTGCTGTCTGGCACTATAATACCAGTTCAGCCGCCAAGATTGACACATCAACCCATACATACATTATCTTGCTAGCAACACCTTATTCGTTGATAGTGGTATGATTTTGACTCAGCTTACATCCCCTTTTTGGTTGATTACTGCTTTCCTTAACGACTGAACCGACGCTACAGTTACTTACAATATAAGGCAAAATTCAGGGGAGCAATGGTTAAGGATTGTCCAGCTTGTATCTGTTGGGGGAGTTGAGATCCCTCACCCATCCATTCTTTATCCGCCGAGTCAATAACTTTTGAGAAGTTCCCTTGGGGAATCTGAGGCGAAACGGTTACCGCATCTTTGGCAAAGTTCATCAAGGCGAGGACTTGGTTATCTCCAGCCGTGCGATGGATAACGATAATCTTTTCTGGGGACAAACTAGATACATTCAGATTCTGCCGATCTAGGGTAGCTAAAGCAGGGGTTTCTTTGCGTAGCTGAATTAACCGTTTGTACCAGCGCCGCAACAAGCCATACTTCCCTTGATCAATCTTATCCCACTGCAGTTTTGCCTGCTCAAAGACTTCTGTTCCTTGGGGATCAGGTGCGTTGTCCCAACCAAACGCTTTAAATTCTTCAGCCCTCCCTTTACGCACGCCTTCAATTAAATCGGGATCAGTGTGACTAACAAAATAGGGAAAGGGTGCGTCTTCCCCATATTCTTCGCCCATAAATAGCATGGGAACATAAGGAGAAAGCAATACAGCCGCAGCCGCTAGCTTCAACCCCTGAAAGTCTACCAAAGTGGATAAGCGATCGCCAATCAATCGATTGCCAATTTGATCATGGTTCTGGATACAGACGACAAATTGTTCCGCCGGACGATCCGCCCCTGAATTCCCATGGTTGCGTTTGCGGAAGCTGGAATATTGTCCACTATAGATATAGCCTTCGCGCAGGGTGACTTCCAACTGCTCAATTTTGCCAAAATCTTCGTAATATCCAGATTGTTCGTCGGTTAATAGGGTATGCAAGATGTGGTGAAAGTCATCGCACCATTGAGCATCATGACCAAATCCCCCTTGTTCCCTCGGTTTAATCACGCGCACGTCATTGAGATCACTTTCGGCGATGATGTATCGTTGCACTGGCGTGGTGCGATTGAAGTTGGCGACTGCATCCCCTAACTCTTGTAGAAAGGGTTGAGCGCTCATATCGTAAATCGCGTGAATTGCATCAACCCGTAGGGCGTCAATGTGGTAATTATCTAACCAGTACAGAGCATTCTGGATAAAGAAATTCCGTACCTGATTACTATGGGCGCCATCAAAATTAACCGCATTGCCCCAAGGGGTACGGTATTGATCGGTAAAGTATGGACCATACGCCCAAAGATAGTTGCCTTCGGGTCCTAAATGGTTATACACCACATCTAGAATGACCGCGATCCCCGCCTGATGACAAGCATCCACGAGTTTTTTCAACCCCCCAGGTCCCCCATAAGACTCTTGGACGCCATAGACATAAACCCCGTCATACCCCCAGTTGCGGCTTCCGGGAAACTGAGCCACGGGCATAATTTCAATCGCGGTTATGCCTAAATCCTGAAGGTAACTCAAGCGGGGGATAATGGATTCAAAGGTTCCCTCTGGTGTAAATGTACCGACGTGGAGTTCGTAAATAATTAGGTCTTTGAGGGGAATTCCTTGCCAGGAATCATCCGTCCAGTTAAATTGGTGATCCACCACCTGAGAAGACCCATGGACTCCCTGAGGTTGGTAGTGGGAGGCGGGATCAGGTCGCTCCAGTGAGCCATCGAGTTGATAGACATAGAGGGTTCCTGGGTCAGCTTTTACCGTTTCTTGCCAATATCCCCATTCATCCTTTTGCAGGGGAATAACGTGATCCTGGGGAGAGACGATGTGAACCGCGACGCTGTCCCGCAACGGCGCCCAAACTCGGAATTCACATTGACCGTTACCCAGGTAGTTGCTGCCAATTTTCATATCACCCCTCTGTAAATGCATAGTCTGAGAAATTTGTCAAGGTTTTAGCCGTGCGATCGCCCAACTCAGAATGAGCCAACGGGCGAGTTATCCGCACCTGATTCAGATTACCCCACAGGTTATAACTTTTAACTCTAACATCTGACGTAATTTTACCGGGTTCTGCCTTTTATTACTTGCCCCTGCAGACGTTTTCGACTAATTCCAACCAGACAAGTAAGGACAAGGGAAATCAAGACAAGCACCATGGACAATGCCACCGGTTTAATTTGACCCGATTGTTGTAAAAAATATCACACCCTTTAGTAACAATTAGATCCCTCTTAAGAGAGAGGCTAACTTTCTATAAAGCCAGACAAGATGAATCAGGAGTGTTGATTGCTTTATCACTCTCTCTGGGCAAAATTATGGCATAAATCAATAGACGCCCAGGATTCAGGAGGATCAGGCTGAAGCGGATCTGACGGAACTAGAGTCGGCGAGCGGGTAGGATAAGAGTCCCGACTTCCTGTAAAAATGGGAAAGGCACCTGGGAGTCTTGCCGTGTTTCGACCCCAAGCGCCTTTACCTTTTCCTCACACACACAACCTTAGTATACCTAACTTTTGGGATTTGTCTAGTCCAAAAGCGGGGAAATGTTATCAATTTTTAACTGATGTAGTTTTTCTTCTAATTCCGTAGTACGTTGTTCAAGTTGCTTATCATCGTTTAACGTTGGCTGGGCAGTCTGAGCGATACGGATAAGCTGGGGGGTAGTTTCACCTTTGTTCATTGTGAAACGGTTGGAGCGCGATCGCAACTCCACAACTGGTCTCCCCCGTGCAACAAAGGCGAAGCATCCTATGGCTTCCCCCATGGAACAAAAAGCGAAGCATCCGCTGGTCTCCCCCTTTTTAAGGGGGACGGGAGGGGGATCTATTGAATCTAGATGCACCTACCGCGAATTTCCGTTACACTATTTCAATGAGAATGTCGCTGAGTGACCTCATGTCGGTGTCATTCACCTCAATAGCGCTCATAAAAAAAATCATGAAAAAAATTCAGACCCTATCGTCAGTAATGAGTACCTTGATACTGGTACTTGTGAGCGCACCTAGAGGGAGTTCCCAAACGCCTGATATGACGCCCCCAGAACCGACGAATGCTTATCCCCCTGAGATTGTCCAAATTTATCTCGAAAACTGTGTTGGCGATCGCCCAGAGGAAATCAGGGCGTTTTGTACCTGCACGATTGAGAAGATTCAAGAAACTTACACTCTGGATGAATTTATTGAAATTGGTGAAGAATTACAAGCGGGTCAGGCAGAACCGGAGGAATTTAGGCAAATTATCACCTCTTGTGTACCCAATTAATTAGTAGTCATAATTGACCGAAAAATTGGGTCACAAGCCTCCCCCTTCCGGGGGGACTTGTGTGCTATGATAACAATGGTTGAAAACCCCACCAAAAGAACTCTGTCTCGCCGCCGAACAACATGATGTTGGCTGGCTGTTGTGGGAACAAGCCCCCACTCTAAACCCCCAAACTGGCTATCCCTATCGGTTCACAGAACTCCCAACCCAAGTCCATATCGATATTTGGACGGGTGCGAAACAGCTAGCAATGCCTTGGGGGAGGTATGTGGCGTTATTCGTCTCACTGCACGGTACTGGGCTATACGAGCGATATCGAAGTTGGCAGAAGAACCCGGAGTCTAGCCGAATTGTACAGGATTTTCTCAACAGTGAGTATGCCTTTCAAGAACAGCTTATTGCTACGTTGAACAACGACCCCCATTATGTACCTTATGTCACACCAGAAGTGATCAAGCCACGATGTATGGGTTTACTAGGTTTCTCAGTTGTTATCAGTTCCTCAGCACTCACCGATAAAGCTGCCGCAACATGAAGCGCATCTATGGCAGACAGACCTAACTGACAAGCCTCCTGAAAGGCATTTGTAATCAGCGATTCCTCCACTTTAGCCCAGTGAGTCACAGCATCAAAAAAGGCTTGATAAAAGGCAGCTTCAGGCGTTTTTTGGTTATAAATTGCTTTGGGTAGAACTTCTAGTTTGACAAAAATGCTGGAGGCAAATTCTCGATTGGGGTCATCCAAAATTGCCATTGCTCTTATAGCAACATCATTTTGTCCACGAGCTGCTGCAATTAAAACACCTGTATCAATGAAGGTACGCTTCATGCTATGTCCTGTCGGTTTTCACCTCGACGTTCAGCCACTTCTTGATTGACTTCATCCCAATCTAAAAGGGGTTCGCCGGTGGCAACAATCTGCTGACGAATTTGCCAAAGTTTTCTTCCTAAGGGTGTTTGCCCTACTTCTACTCGGTTAGCTGAGAGCAAACGCTCGTATTCAGCGATGGAAAGCATGACAACCTGAGGCTTCCCCTCTGATTCGATAATCAAAGGCTGCTGCTGTTCAACAACCTGCTGGATCAATTCACCAATGTGGTTACCGACTTCTATTGCGTCAATTGCTCGTGACATTACTGATCTCCTAATTGCTCTGTTCTCAAGGTTAACCTGTTGGAATGGCAGCGCGATCGCACGCTCTACCCGATCATCCTTGACTCAACACAGACACAATGTACTGATTGAGGCTCACATTTTCCCTGTCCGCTTTCTCAGCTAAACGACGATGCAACGATTTCGGCATCCGCAGGAGTAGTTTACCACTGTAGGTATCATCCGTACTGGGTAAAGGAATCTCATCTCCAGCTTCATAAGCTGTCTCAATCCACAACTCTCGCGCCTCATTTATATTGGCGATCGTCTCATCCAACGTTTCACCTTGAGTCAGACATCCAGGTAAGTCTTTAATCTGAGCCACATATCCCCCCTCTGGATCGGGGTAAAGTGTTACTGGATACTGAAGATTCAAATAATAGTCCAATGGCTGCTTCTCACTCAGCTTGTTTTTCTGGTTCAGTGTCTTCATCGCTCCATTCCTCCAAGTTCAATAGCTCAACGATTTTCTGGACATAAACCCCTTTAACTTTCTGTCCGCCTTTTTTGGGTACAGTAATTTTTCTACCTTGTGAATCTCGAAAACTATGGTGGCTACCCTTCGACCTTTTCTCTTCAAAGCCAAACGCTTCGAGAAGGTAGCGCACGTCCTCAAACCGCACTTCTGGCGGTTTATTGAGGAATTGCTCTACCAATTTCTCTAATTTGCCCATCCAGAAATAGTATCACAGGTAGTATCATAGCAAGCATCTAACGTATTGTTCTGCTCGAAGTCCACTCTTCCACAGCCGAAGCCGTAGGAGATGCGATCGCCTTGGCGATGGTGACGTGAGCACATATATTTATTTCTGTTGAGTATGGCTTGGAGAGGGGATTGCGATCGCGCGATCGCACTTTGCCAGAAAGATATGTCTACCCCCCTGAAGAACTGCCCGATCTAGAATAGAAAGAGTCTCTGAGGTTCCCTTTGAAGCTAAAGAACTTACTGTTACCCCTAGGAATCCTAGCCGTCGTTGCGATCGCCTTCTTCGCCTATGATGCAGCTACGGCTCCCTTGCCCGAAGGATTCCCGCCGCCAACACCAGATGGAAAAATTGAGGTCAAACAATATCCAGCCTACCGCTCTGCCACAGTTCGCTACTCAGGAGAACTCTCAATGGCAGCTAATAGAGCATTTGACCCTCTCTACCGCCATATCAGTTCTAACAATATCTCGATGACGGCTCCAGTAGAAACCCGTTATCCAGTTAGTACCCTGGAAGCCAATGAGATGAGTACACCCGGTGAACAAGGGGAAGCCTTTGTGTCATTCCTTTACCGCAGCACGGATATCTACCCCGACGAAATTAGCCAAAACATTCAAGTAGACGATATCCCATCCATGACAGTCGTCAGTCTGGGGTTAAAAGGCAGTTACGATTACTCTAGCTATCAAAAAAGCATCGAACGGTTACGAGAGTGGTTAGCACAGCATCCAGAATGGACTATCGTTGGCTCCCCTCGCCGCTTCTTCTACGATGCTCCTTATGTCCCCGAACCTGCCAAGCGCAGTGAAATCCAAATTCAGATTCGCCAGGTAGAAGGTTGATGAAGGGGTTGGCGTCAACGCACGATTAGATTAACGTAATCGCGGAAGTCCTCACCCTCAACAATAGTAGGGTGAGGATGGACAGCGGAAAATTGAGGCATGAAATTTTCAAATTACTTGATTTAAAGTCTATTTTTTAGTGTTATAATAACAGTAACCCGCCTAGGTCTACATGGTAATGCATGGGCTAAAGATGGTTGGGCTAGGTGTGATAGAGATGTAGTCCTTGCGCGTTAATGAACTCGACCACCGTTCGCGAAAGCGTCCAGAAAAGAATAGCGCAAGATGCCTATTGACATTATTCGGTTAGTATTCTAACCATAAACCGCGAAAACCAAGCGGACTGACAAAAATTACTGTCTGCGGAAGGCGGACGACTGCCTGTTGACGCTGAGTAAGACCATCACCAGATTGAGTTCTGGACTTTCTACTCTTAGGAATTAGAAAGTACCCAACGTGGCATCGGCGGATGAAACGGGAAGCCCTGAAGACGAATAAGACCGTCCTTGTTTTTAGAAGTTGGAAGCCCCAACTTCAGCGAAGCAAGTTGGGGTACTTCACACTGATGTCTTGCACCATTCTCAGTATGCCCAAAAACTCGCGTTTCTAGATATTGCCACTAGCACAAATTTCTAATAATGCTGAACGGCTTATCACCCTGCCATCAGCTTAAACCAGAGGCGATCGCGTAGCGTAGCATAGAGTAGTTATTCGGCTTATGACACATTAAGTAATGCCTCAGCGTGATGCAATTCATAACATCATCAGGCAAGCTCTGATCAAGGAGGGTTGGGAAATCACAGACGATCCTTATGTCATATCGTATGGTGAGCGATTTCTCTTTATCGACTTGGCAGCAAGATTAGATGCGCTCAACGCTATTGCAGGACGCTTTATCGGTGCTAGACGCGGCAGTAGTAGAATTGCCGTTGAAATCAAGGAGTTTCGAGGCAACTCGGCAATTGCTGATTTGGAGCAAGCGATTGGTCAATATGTTCTTTATCGACTACTCCTGAAACAGGTTGATCCAGAGCGTGAGTTGTATCTTGCTGTGGCAGACACAACCTTTGACGGGATTTTCAGCGAACCGATTGGTGAGTTGGTGATGCGGGAGTTACCCATGAAATTGCTTATTGTAGATATAGAAGCGGTAGAGGTAAAGCGATGGATACCACCACGAGAGAGCAGGACATTGTAAAACAGGTGATTCAACAATACGCTCAGTTTAAACCTTCTCACGGCGATATTCGACTCGACACGGTGTTTGACGACACGCAAAACCGCTATGCCCTGATGCAAGTAGGTTGGGATAGAGGACGACGGGTTAGAGGAAATTTGATTTATGTGACTTTGAGTGAAGGCAAGGTTTGGGTGGAATATGACGGGATGGAACAGGGAATCAGCAAAGACTTAATCGCCGCAGGTATTCCGCCAGAGCGAATTGTTCTAGCATTTCTCCCTGAAGAGCAAACTGCTGCGACTGCTTGAATTTAAACTTGTTGCATCAATGCTGCTGTTCGGGCTGTGGCTGCTTTCAATTCCGCTTCAACTAGGTTATCTAGCTCCGCTTGTTGCTCTGGAGGCAGTGTCTGTCCTTCATCGCGTGCTGTTCGCCACAGATTCATCAACTCAGATAAGCGCTGTTGCTGTGTTGCTGCTCGGCACTAAAAAACCCGTCTGGACGAAAACTCTGGATAATCAGTAATGTGCTGAATTCGTCGCCTTCTAACAGCGCAGTCAACGCATTTAGCGCTTCACCTGCGGTATAAGCTGTTGATTGCTTCTCACCTGCAACTGCACGATAAATTCTTTCACCACTCGCATCGGATACTGGCAAGATAGCGACTGTAGTCATGTCCTTATCTGAGACTCTATTGCTCACCAATTATAGTTGGCTCCACTTTAGGCAGTAATTTTGGCTGCTTTCATCTGCGCTGATGCAGGTAGCTTAGGACTTGGGGGTGCGTCACCTCATGACTGGTAAAAAAAATTGCTACCTGGTGGGGCAGCAATCAACTCTTTCGGACTATAAAAGCTAATTTACGTCAAGGCAACTTAATATACAGTTATCTAATATTCTCTTCATTAGAAGTAAACATTCTTTCAACTGCCATCATCAGAATGGCTTTGGATAGACCTACCATGTCGGGAACCATTTCCAAGAGAAACTCCCACTTCGATGGAGCGGGAGTTCGATTCTGAAAGTCTCGGTATTTCTCTAAAAAGTCACCTAGCAGTTCTTCCAAATCCGCACTGGTACAGGGACGTGGTGCAGAAGAGGTTGCCTCGGTGTCTCCCTGGAGTTGACGAGATTTTCTGATCAGCCAAACTATGCCTGTGTGCAATTGCTTGCCGAGTAGCCAGATGAATCTTGCTAAGAAGTTAGCGCCCAAGGTTATTAACAAACGAAAAAGCCAGTCTTCCATATTTAATTTACCTCTAGAGGTTGAGTTTACCCCTCTATTATAGCTTTTCGATAATTATGGCTCGACTACATATATCTAAAACTTGATATATAATAGATGTAACAATCATATTATATTGATACAAGGTTCAACCCAAATGGATACAGTTATCAAATCCTCTGGGGTGAAGAGTAATGACAATAATTCTCTTTCCACCCTTGAAGAGGACATTCTAACCATCCTGGCTAGTCACCCGGAACTTTACGGGTTGCAAATCAGCAAAGCAATTGAACAGGCAAGTGACGGAAAACGCCAAATTGGTTTTGGCTCACTTTATCCAGCCCTACGGCGGCTAGAGAACAAAAAGTTTGTGGCTTCTCGTTGGGAGAACGACAATTCCGAAGCAAGAGGTGGTGCGCGTCGGCGTTACTACAAAATCACAGCTTCCGGTTTAAATGCGTTGAGAGAAAACCAAACGTTTCGCACCAAATTGGCTAATTGGCAACCAGCCTAATTTTCCTTTTATATGGAATATGAATAGGTTTCAGGGGTGGGTGGTCTGGAACAATCATCCGCTTTCGCTGTTCTATATTCGGGGACGCCCCCCACAGGTTCCCGGTGTACGAACAATCAGCGTACCAATGTCAATCAGGGTTGGCATAATCTGCTGGCTGAATCTTGCTCTGATCGTAACTTGTTAAGCTATCATTGAGTGCGATTGAGCGAAACTCGGCGTCAAAGGCGATCGCGCAGTCTGGATGTTGAGGATGAACGGTAGGAGCGATCGCCTCCGGCACCAACAAAGCTGATCGCACCGCACCATACCTCCTTCCATTATCGATTCAATTTAAACCTCTTGATAGAGTGATAGAAGTTTGATGTGGAGTAAAAAATAAGGTAATACCTTCTATCACGGCTTTCGACAATGCTAGCTAGTACGATTGAATCTTTTACTACTCAGGCAGCGATCGCGTCTCTTAATACTTATCAAAAGCATCTCTCTCCTCGTAAAGGTTTCTCATGTCCCCACCGACTGCTCTATAGCGGTGAGTCTTGCTCTGACTACGTAAAGCGCCTATTAACTGAGCAAAAATTGAGGACAGCTATACAAATGGCTCCTCAGCGATTCAAAGCGTGTAAACTTGCCGCTCAAACGCTGCAAACTCAGAAGTCAGAAGGTGGATGCATCATCATCCCCTGCTGCATACCCCTTTAGACAGATCTGACTCGCGATCGCGTCGATTTTGATATTGTTTGGCAGGTGATTGAGCGAAACATCTCAGAGTTAATCGATAGGATTACGCCTCTATTACCGGTTTAGGAGAACTGATAAAGCGATCGCACGCTCTGAATGGGGAGAATCAACAGTGGGCGATCGCAACCAGTGCTCAGACTGGCTTTAGCTCTAAGCTACGCCACAAGTACCACGAGGCGATACTACAATAAGGCTTCCACCTTTGTCCGAAACGTTCTGTAGTCTTGCGGTCAGGAAGTGCTTCAAGATTATAAAGGTTCCGAATACCTGCACGTATCCCCAAATCATCGACGGGCAAAACATCCCACCGCTTGAGACGGAAAATCAACAGCATCTGCACAGTCCAGCGTCCAATCCCTTTAACCTGCGTTAAAATCTTGATAATCGACTCATCATCCATAACTTCCAACTCTTCAACAGTGGGCAATCCATCTATTGAATGACGCGCCAAATCTTTCAGATAAGAAATTTTAGGGCGCGAAATCCCCACGCTTCGGAGGACTTCATCAGGCGTGTTCAACACATCCTGTGCAGTAGGAAACTGTGTGTCAGGGTAAAGCTGGAGAAACCGAGTGTGGATGACATGCGCTACTTTGGTAGAAAGTTGTTGATGAAGAATTGACCGGGATAGGCAAAAAAACAAATCTCCCTCCAACTCGTGCTGATTCAGTTGACATGCACCAATTCTGTCTATGAGTTGTCCCAGAATGGGATCACAATCCTTGAGAAAGTCAATAGCGATCGCGTAATTCATTAACCCTTTTACTAAAGCATTTCCTAGCGTACTATAAGCTGTTCTGCATTTAAACCTTAATGTCAATAATGGCTCTCATCCTTGTAGTGCGAGCCAGCAAGCTCGCTACTAATATCCGATTTAACTGTACGACAGCTTAAGTAGATTAAGGAAATCATGTTGCAGAAAAAATCCAAAATGGTATAACTCCAGTATTCAGTAAACTATACTTTCTACCCATGAGAAAAATTGTTATCGGCGTAATGGGACCCGGTAACGGGGCTACCGCCACAGACTTAGAACGAGCTTATCAATTGGGACAACGTATTGCCCAGCGGGGATGGGTACTGCTCACGGGTGGCAGAAATGCTGGGGTAATGAACGCAGCAAGTCTTGGTGCAAAAGCCGCAGGTGGCTTAACCGTGGGTATTTTGCCCAGCCGCGATACTCAGAATATGTCCGATGCTGTGGATATTGCGATCGCAACTGATATGGGGAGTGGGCGAAATAATATTAATGTTCTCTCCAGTGATGTGGTGATTGCTTGTGGGATGGGCGCAGGAACAGCCTCAGAGATCGCCCTCGCCCTTAAGGGTGGCAAACCTGTGGTACTGTTATCAGACCATCAAGAAAGTCAACAGTTTTTTACCAGCCTGTCGCCAGAGACTGTTTTTTTGGCAACAACCCCAGCAGATGCCATTGACTTGGTGAAAGCGATTGTCCAGAAAAACCGCTAACTGTTCCCCTTTGACTCAACACCGCTAGAGGTGCGATCGCGTCTAACCCGTTTCGCCACAGCTTGATACAATCAACTCGACCATAGACTTAATGCTATGGCTATCACTACTACTAGCAATTATATTGTTAATTTTTATTGCAATAGGTGCTAATCCCTTGATATAGTAATACTTAAATTAAAAAATACATCGAAAGTCTAGGTTCGTTTTAACTTATCCGGTGAGAAGTCCCACGCTGTACCCCTAGGGTCAGCGCTCTTGATGAATCCCCCGTGAGACGGAACTTGTTCCATTTTATCCTGACGCCCCAAACAGATTGTGATACAATGATGTTGCTTGTAGACCCGCCCGAGTGTATCGAACAGACAGGTTTAATCCGAAGTAGCAGTGATATGCTTACCGCTCAAAGATCACAGATCGGGGAATCAGATGAGTTACTGGTAAAGCCCATACTTGTCTGCCCGTAAAACCGGAAAACAAGCTAAATACTAATTTCTGCCTTGGGAACCAGGGCGGCTGCGCGGGTTCTCCACGGGATGTGGGGATAAAGGTTGGGCAACCAACTAGAGACGCTGAGTAAGACCAAAAGTAACTTGTTGCTAGAGGCATCGGCGAATGAGACGCGAAGCCTACACTATACCCGGAGGGTTAGTGTAGGTAGTTCACGCTAGAACACAGTATTTGAGAGGATAGAACACAATATGGCCTACGCACTTCCTGATTTACCTTATGCCTACAACGCGCTGGAGCCTTACATCTCAGCTAAGACGCTAGAGTTTCATCACGACAAGCACCACGCGAAGTACGTCAATAACTTCAACGACATGTCGCAATCCGCTGGCATGGGTGACAAGTCTATCGAGGAAGTCATTAAGGCTAGCTACAATGATTCGTCCAAGTCAGGGCTTTTCAACAATGCCGCTCAAGCTTGGAACCACACCTTCTTCTGGAACTCCATGAAGTCTGGTGGTGGCGGTGCGCCCAGTGGTGCAATAGCTGACAAGATCAAGTCGGATTTGGGCGGCTACGATAAGTTCAAGGAAGAATTCACAAAAGCGGCTACAAGTCAATTTGGTAGTGGCTGGGCTTGGCTTGTCCTCGATAATGGCACACTCAAAGTGGTTAACACTGCCAATGCTGTCAACCCTGTTGCTTTGGGAGTGACACCGTTGTTAACCTGTGATGTGTGGGAACACGCCTACTATTTGGATTATCAAAACAAACGTCCTGATTTTGTTGAAGCGTTTATCGGCAATTTGATTAACTGGGACTTTGTGAATCAGCAAATGGCTGCGGCTTGAGGATTCCAGTGAATTTGTCAAGTCAGTAACTGTGACTAGCCCCGCCTGATCCAGGAAATCAGACGGGGCTTTCGGAGGTTTGGGTTTTTGATGTGCGATCGCGAATAGGAAATGAACAGTAAAGATTTAGCCAAATACATTGAAGCGACAGATGGGATTGCTAAGCCTTGGCTGTTAGTGCAATTGCGTTTACAGAAACTCCAAGAGCGCAAAGCAACCCTGACGCCAGATGCATATACTCGTGAGCTAGCTGAGATTCATCAGGATCTGATGAATCTGGGTGAGTGGTGGCATGGTATTGAAACAGAGGTGTTTGGCTAATACTATTCGGATAAGCTCTAATGTCCTATCCCGATCAGGTGATCTGTCTCACAAGGGTTGCCTCAGAGTATCACGGGAAGCCAAAAAACCTCATCACAACCTTTTCCTCTATTTTTATTACATTGGAAGTATCGAGTGCGAGAATTTTTCGCTGTACCTACCCTGAGGTGCAAGCCACCGATTTTAAGCAAAGAAGGATTACTCGACTCTCTGAAAGATTTATCATTATAGTCAACTATTAACTCATAAACTTCGATTATCCTGACGAGCCCCCTTGAGGTAACCTTCCATGTTTGACACAACCCAAATACTCATTGACAACTTCGTGGATCGGATTCGCGAAGGCTACAGCCGAACTTACGGTGGCTGGAAGTCTGACTATGCTGACATTATCGGCTGGGCGGGCGCCATGGCATTAGAGAATATTGCCAATAGTGACGCCCTCTACCACAATGTTGAACACACCATTTTAGTCACCTTAGTCGGACAGGAAATTCTGCGCGGTAAACATATTCGTGAAGGAGGCATTTCCTGTGAAGACTGGATGCATGCGATTATTTCCTTACTCTGCCATGATATTGGTTACGTTAAAGGCGTCTGCCGACAAGACCGCTTGAGTAAAAACCTCTATGCCACAGGTATAGATGGAGAAAGGATAAGTTTACCACCAGGAGCTACAGATGCCAGCCTAACTCCCTATCATGTTGATCGCGGCAAGCTGTTTATTGAAGAACGGTTTGGTGGCAATTTACTCATTGATGCCGAAGAAATTAAGCGGAATATTGAACTCACTCGTTTTCCCGTGCCAAGTGATCAAGATCACCTAGACACAAGCAACTGTCCCGGTTTAGTGAGATCCGCCGATTTAATTGGTCAACTCAGTGATCCGCGCTACTTGAAAAAAATTAGTGCCTTGTACTATGAGTTTGAAGAAACTGGAGTGAATAAAGCCTTAAACTATCGTCATCCAGGAGACTTGCGCCAAAACTATTCCAAGTTTTACTGGAGTGGGGTGTATCCCTACATTAAAGACTCATTGCGCTACTTAGAGTTGACGCTAGAAGGGAAGCAAATTGTGGCAAATCTTTATGCCAATGTGTTTGTAGTTGAACATGAACACCCATCCCTCCATGCAAGCATTAGTGCCGCATAAAAGATGGTGGGGGCACGACATGTCGTGCCCCTACAAATGGTTCAATGGGAAAGCCTGGGTAAGTCTTGATATCCGAATGTCTCCGTTACATAAAACCAACGATAAGGTTTCAGGTTTTGACCGAAAATTTGGGTCTCAAGCCTCGTCCTTCCAGGACGACTTTTTGTGCTAAGATGTTGATGTAGGGTTTTTCCACGTCAAATGCTGGTTTTTGAGTTTAAGGGCTAAGGGAAAGACAACTCAATACTTAGCGATCGATGAAGCGATAAGAACATCTCAGTTTGTTCGCAACAAGTGCATTCGTTACTGGATGGACAACAAAAATGTTGAGCAAAAGGATCTGTATCGTTACAACACATCGCTCAGGGCTGAGTTTTCCTATGTCTTGGACTTAAATTCTCATGCTTGCCAAACGGCTGTGGAAAGAGCGTATTCGTCAATTGCTCGGTTTTACAGTAATTGTAAAAAAGCTATTCCGGGAAAGAAGGGGTATCCAAAATTTAAGAAAAACTGCCGTTCGGTTGAATACAAAACTAGCGGCTGGAAGCTTTCTGGAACTCGAAAACAAATAACCTTCACGGATAAAAAAGGGATTGGTAAACTCAAGCTCAAAGGGACGTGGGACTTAAACTTCTATCAACTCGCTCAGATAAAGCGGGTGCGGTTAGTCCGTCGCGCAGATGGCTACTACGTTCAATTCTTGGTCAATGCCGAGAATAAAGTAGAGAGTCAGCCAACAGGGGGAGCCATTGGGTTAGATGTAGGACTCAAAGAGTTTTATACCGATAGCAACGGCTATCAAGAACCCAATCCTAGATTTTACCGGGAAGGTGAAAAACGTTTAAGATTTCTTCAAAGACGAGCTTCACGCAAAAAGAAAGGCTCTGCCAACAGAAGAAAAGCCATTAATCGATTAGGGCGATTTCACCTTAATATAAGTAGGCAGCGTGAGGAACACGCCAAAAGAGTGGCGCGTTGCGTAATCCAATCTAACGATTTGGTTGCCTATGTAGACGCGCCAGCGGCTTGCCGAAGGCTAGATTTGAGGATTAAAAATTTAGTTAAAAATCATTGTTTAGCCAAATCGATCAATGATGCAGGTTGGTATCAGTTCAGAAAATGGTTGGAATATTTTGGAGTTAAATTTGGCAAAATAACCATTGCGGTTAATCCTGCCTACACTTCCCAGCAATGTTCTAATTGTGGCACAACAGTTAAAAAGTCTTTGTCCACTAGAACTCATGTTTGTCGGTGTGGATGTATTTTAGATCGAGATTGGAACGCCGCCATTAATATTCTGAAATTAGGATGGTGTACGGCAGGGCATGTCGGAACAGTGATGTTAAATCCGAACGCTTCTGGAGACTGGACCTCTACTTTGATTGGAGAAATCCTGTCAAAGCAAGTCGGGTCTATGAAAGAAGAATCTCCGTCCTTATAGGGCTCAGAGTGTCAAAGCAAGCCCTAATCGCGATCGCTGTTCGAGTCGCATTCAGGTTCTTTTGTTATAGTTGTGGATACTATAATAAATCTATCTCAAGTTAGATGCATGAACAGCGTTCTGGCTTCCACAACGGCTTTATCTCCTATGGACGAGCCGATAGTAAACCCTTTGCCCTAAAGCTCTACCAAAACCTGACTGAGTATGGCTTAAAAATTTGGTTTGACTTTGAAAATATTCCGTTGGGGGTAGATTTCCAAAACCAAATTGATGACGGGATTGAGAAAGCGGATAACTTCCTGTTCATCATTGCGCCCCATTCCATCAACTCCCCCTACTGCCGTAAAGAAATCGAACTGGCAATCAAGTACCACAAGCGGATTATTCCGTTGCTGCATGTCGAACAGATTAGTCGTGATACCTGGCAACAACGGAATCCCCAAGGAACGGATGCTGACTGGGATGCTTACCAAGCAAAGGGACTGCATTCGAGCTTTCCCAATATGCATCCGACAATTGGCAAAATTAATTGGGTGTATTGTCGTGAGGGAATTGACGACTTTGAGCAGTCGTTCTCCGGACTACTAGAACTGTTGGCAAGGCACAAGGATTACGTAAATCAGCACACGTATTTCTTGGATAAATCACTAGCCTGGGAACGGCAGCACAAGGGATCACAACATTTGCTCATTGGCAAGGAACGACAGCAAGCCGAAGCATGGCTTAAGGTGCGCTTTAAAGACGAGCAGCCCCCCTGCACTCCCACGGATTTACACTGTGAGTTTATCAGCGAAAGTATCAAAAATGCCTATAACCTGATGAGTCAGGTGTTCCTCTCCTATGCCTACGAAAATGAGGCAGTGATGCGGCAGATTCGCACCAGTCTGTGGCGTGCAGGATTTACGGTTTGGACGAATACCGCTGATATTCAAACAGGAGAAACCTTTGAGGCAGCGATTAAGCAGGGTGTAGCCCAAGCAGATAACTTAGTCTATTTGCTCTCACCTGACTCCCTGAACTCTACCTACTGTCAGCAAGAATTGAACTATGCTTTAGCCCTAAATAAACGGATTATCCCTGTGCTGGTGAGTCCTGTTGAGCCGGAGCAAATCCCGCCAGAATTGCGCTCGTTACATTATATTGATCTGACCGATAATGTTCGGGAAGCAGATTACCGTCTTGATGAAAGCCAACTGATCAAAATACTGGATCACGAGGCAGTCTACTACCACGAGCATAAGATTTTCTTAGCTAAGGCGCTCAAGTGGCAGCAGCAAAATCGCAACCCCAGTATTTTAATGCGGGGGTATAATCTGCGCCGTGCTGAAGCTTGGTTGCAAGTGGCGAAAAAGAGGACTCAACATCAGCCAACAGAGTGGCACGAAGCATTTACTACTGAAAGTCTGCGACAGCCACCGGAAGTGTCCCACGATGTATTTATTTCCTCTTCTGATGCTGACTCAGACTTTGTTCGTAAGCTCAATGATGCGTTGCAGATGCAGGGCAAAACGACGTGGTTTGAGCAGGAAAGTATTGCCACTCAAGCGGAGTTGCCCCAAGATAACGTTCAGGCAAATGATAGTACCGACTTACAGCCAGAAATTTATCAGGGTATTGAACGGGCAAATACCATTATCGCGGTCATTTCTCCTGGTTTTGTCAACGATGCTGATGTTGCCCAGGAGTTAGCTTATGCCCAGAGGCTAAACAAGCGAATGGTGGCGATTTTGTATCAAGAAACAGTCACAGCAGAACTCCCCTTAGCCTTAGAGAACGTCCAGTGGATTGATTTCCGTAGACACGGCGGTGAATTTCTGCCCAATTTTGGCGAATTAATCCGGACGCTAGATAGTGATCCTGACTATGTGCGAAGCCACACTCGCTTACTGGTAAAGGCTAGGGAATGGGAGCAACAAGAACGCGATGATAGCTTTTTACTGCGAGGCAAAGATTTAGTCGCCTCTAAGCAATGGTTACAGGAATCAGCCGACAAGCAACCGAAGCCCACCGCACTGCAACTAGAATATCTCAAAGCCAGCCAAGAACTGCCCTATCGCAAAATCAAGTGGCGTTCGGTGTTTTTAACCAGTGCTGTCGTTTCGGTGCTAGTGCTTGTGGCTCGGTTGTTGGGGGGGATGGAGTCGGCTGAACTGAGAGTCTATGATCAGTTAATCCCGCATTTCTCACAAAAGGCGTGATTGCGAATAGCAGAAACCTTACCAGACAAGGATTTAAGCCCATTTCTTCACCCCCAGTTGCACAGAACAGTGTGTTGCGCCTTCAAGCCTCTGAATAATCATTTTTCTCAACCTAATCAAAAAAGGCAAATTGATGCTCATATTTTTGGAATAGGGCTTTAGTAAAAACA
>NZ_JAVJRX010000123.1:0-14350 GCF_040219735.1 Coleofasciculus sp. G1-WW12-02
GAATCCCTAAGTTGTAATGTAGTATGGTTTTGTAGTATAGGCTCAATTTAAGACTGACAGCGATTTTCCGGCAAAGCGGACTACCAGCCGCGCCTTGATTATCTTTTACGATCTTAAAACTAAATTAGTTGGCGCGTGCTGGTAGCGGAAAATCGAGCGAAGCGATCTGGCAGTCTGGTGATTAGTTGGTTTTTTAAAACTGTTAGGTATCAGGTCTAGAGTTTGTCTCTCTCAAGTTTTTAAAAACTTAAGCAAAATCTACATCATAAACTTCATTACGATAATCCCAAGCTGCATAAGCTATCCTGCCCTGCTGGGAACACTCATCACCAGAGCGCATATCTTTATCAATCTGATTGAGAACCCGCTGGGACACGTACTGACCAATCAGTCCCCCGGTCGTAAGCGATCGCATCCGGTAAAGCTGGTCAGAAACCTCATAAAGCCAGTTAGGGTCAGAGGATAGATCAGAAGGTTTATTTGTGTATTTCACCAACTCACACAAACTACCTTGAAAATCATAAATCCTACGACCATCGCAAACAGGCTGATATTCAACCTCTAAAGCCTGACCCCACAATCTAGACCATTCAAACATAGAGCGGTTAAAAGGGCGATAAGAACAAGCTAAAATGTGATAATGAGGATGTGCCTCACCTGTTTGTAAATTTCGAGTAATTTCTAGTGCTTTAGAATAGCCAGTTACTCCTAACCGAGAAACTCTTAATCTATCCCAACCCTTAGCCATTTGACAAATTGTTTGACGTAAATTACCAACAGGACAATTGCGAATTGTAAAAGTTAATAAAGCCCAATTCAAACCAGGATGCTCTAAGTTAAGTTGCGTCAAACCTTTAAAAAATCTAACCCGCCATTTAGCAACCTTTGCACGTAAGCATAATGGGCATAAGGGAACACGACACCACCAACACTCCTCAATGTGGGCAAGCCAAGAATCACGAATATGAGTTGAAAAGTCAACTTTTAACTGGATTCGATTGGCACAATTTAAAATCCGTTCAGCATACTTATGAAAATCCTCACGGTCACTTAAAGCATAATGACCAGCTATATCAATCGAATAAAGTTTCAAGCTTTCCAAAGATTCCATTTGAGAAATTCGAGTTATTACTAATGTATCAAGTAAATAGATGGGCTACCGCCCCGTACCGAAAAGCCCCGCCGCCCCTCGCCCTCCCTCGTGCCTCGGTCGCGCCGATGGGGGCAGCGGGGGCTTTCGAGCTAATCAGGAAAAGTTAGTGCATCAGTTGGTACCTCTTGCACTATACCAGTTTTAGAGTAGCGAATAGTAGATTTATTACCACGCTGACCCAATATTTCAACTTGAGAATTACGGTAGTAAGCCGAGGAAGAATTACAAGATGAAAGCAACAAAAGCAAAGGTAAAATCCTCAGTAAATTATCTTTACTTCCCAGAACTAAAGATTGGGAAATTTGCATAATTAACCTCCTGAAACAAACTGATTGAGTAAGGATTATCAAAGGCTTTAGCACTTTCTAAACGATTAAAAGATTTAAAGCACTTAAACGCCTGATAATCCACTGCTTTAAGTCTACCAGATTCTACCTTTTGGGTATACTGAAAACGAGTACGAACAAAACCACCAGGCCCAGGGCGTTGGGCTTTTTTATCCGCCATCCAAGACTCATAATTTTTAGGGGTAAACCAGAAATAATTTTTCCAGATTAATTTCTCATTTCGTAAGTGGCGATCGTAAACAGTGATACCACTGCAGTGAATAGCAGTATTGCAAAGTTGGCGGAAACTACGATCTACCTGCTCAAAGTATTGGCAAGCCCCCACAATATGCAATCCCGATTTGCGATGTTGGGCAAGGTCATAGATCACTTTTTTACTCATCTTCGCGTATTCGCGAGCATTAAAGAATATACCAAGCTCATCAACTATACAGATGCAATTGTGATAGCTATACAACTCATCAGCACTCTCCAACCCAGGTTTAGAGACAACATTATGTGTGTCTATTTGATGACCTAGCCAGTGGTAGCCACACATGCCACAATACCGACGAAAAGCCACATAATCTAAGGGGACATTAGTTACAATCCCCAGCCGAAATTTATTCGCCAGTCGCGCCCCCAACTGAAGCAAATAGAGAGATTTTCCGGAACCTGGAAGACCACAAAGAAGAGTCAAAGACATATCACCAAACCTTAAAATATTGAAGTATTTTAGCCGCCTTAATCAGGGCGAATACTAAAAATAAGCCCTGAACACTGGTATAAATTTCGTAGATTATGCCGCTCCCAATAAATGGAAATGTATCCCCAGCCGAAGTAATTAAATGCCCAATTGTAAATTGACTAGGAGTACTGGGAAGCATACGAGCGACTATACCGATTAAGTCACAAAACCGACAAATAAAAATGTTCATATTCTAACTAAATAAGTAAACTTTGACAAGAAGCCCGATAATTATCGGGTACTTAAGAACTGCAATCGCATCGAGGAACAGACAGAACTCGAACGACCGATTAAAGATTGTGAATTGGGGACATTCAAGATCTCCATCTTCCGGAATTCCCGAAAATATATCAAAGGGAAAAACTTGATTAAGGGAATTCCCAATGCAACGACTGAGAGAGCAAGTAGCACCAGATCCTTCATACCCAGCAGCCTGAACTGGAGTAATAGATATAGAGATTAAGATAATAGCTGAAGCCAAAATAAATATGATGATTTTTTTTATAGAGCTAACCATATTTTTATAGCCAGTGATACAAGTATTGGGTATTTTAACAATCTGAGAATTTCATAAGCCCAGCATAGATCCCATTTATACCCAAAGAAAATTAGTGCAGGACAAACTAGGGAAAGGTCACCAGGTAAGGCGAAAATATCAAAGGGAAATATAGAATTAAGAGCATTTTTAATGCAGTCTAGATTACATATTCTATCTTGATCTTCATCGTCGTCATCGTCAGGAGGAGGAGGAGGAGACGGAGGACGAGGCGGAGGACAAGTTAAAATAGGGGGTTTTACCCCAGGTGAAAGAGAGCCAAGGGGCTCAAATTTGAGCTTAGCATTAAAGCCACTAGCTAGGGTAAATCGAGAAATATCACCATTACTCTTGCGACGACGAACCCTATCTATTTTTGTATAAATAAAAGACTTATTTTCTTTTTCGCTAACACAGTCTGCACTAACGGTTAATTCGATCGGGATATATTCAACCTCAAACCAAGACTCAAAAACTTGACCGTTTAAAGGAGTCGAAACCCTACCAAACGGTCCATTATACACCCATTTTTCTACTGGAATAAATGCCCCAGTAGTAGTACGGTTTAAGCCAGTAAAGGTCTTCCCACCATAACTACACGATACTTCAAAATGATCATATTTCTCATAAGTGTTCCACTGTTGTGTTTGATTTATATCTGGGGGAGAGAACGCACATTGTTGAGCTGCAAAAGCAGGAGAAACAATCCCCCAAGTTAAAATTAATAAAATTAAGACAAGTTTCAAAACAGAAAAAGGGGAACGACCCCTATTATTCAGCTCTATTATTATTTAAGTACCAGCTCTGAGAACATGACCAGCAATTTTTAGAGCGAAGCCAATGCCAAAGGGAACTACAACAATTCCTACACCAGTTTCACTAATCCCCTCTAACGCAGTCATCGTCGCGTCAATCTTTTCTAGAGAAGTTGCTAAATCCGCACGGGCAGATCTAACTTCGATACCGACAACACAGACAAGAGAAATAAGGGGAACAAGGAAAAACTTAAGGGCTTTTTTCATCCCAGTAGAACTAAACCCAAACATTAGAACCTCCTGAAAGTTAGAGCAAAAATGACCAAAACTAAAGAAGCAAATGATGCAACCTGAACTAATGAAAACGGACGGCTATCGAAGGCGATAGCTAGGGAAAAAGTACCCGATAGAAAAGAGTAACGCCACATCTACATCGACTTGAGAAAGAAGCCGAGAAGGGCAGCGGCTAGACAGCAGCTATAAATAGCTAAGCCCAGATTCTTACCCCACTCAGTGTAGAAAGCGAGAGCTGTATTTAACTCTTCTCCCGCCGCTTCAAGGCGAGAAACGTAATCAGCCAGTAGATAATAATGCATGATTTATTCCCCTTTGGCTGCAATTAGAAACCACATCAAAACTTTGAAACCAATCGCGGCAGAAGCAAAAGGTACGATTCCAGCATCCCAGGCATAGTCCCAGATTCCATCCACGTATTGATCTACGTCGATGAAATCCTCGGGCCCTGGGAATCCAATTTCTAGAAAGATGGTGGAGGTCTGGCTAACAACATAAAAAAGCATCCTTATTTCCTCCGTGGTGCAGCTACTCGTTTAGATGGCACATTTGAACGCCTCTTAGTGCCAGCCCTAGCATTCAATCGACGCTCAATTAAGAAAAGAATTACAGTGACGATAATAACGATGACACTAAACATCAAATACCTCATAGTAATGATACAAATGAGGTAATTGTTTATTGAGCAAATTACACAATTGCCTCAAAGAATCAATTCCCTGTTCACGAGAACAAGATAGGTTTAAGGAAGGAACAGAAAAACATCCCATCCAGCTAGAAGGATTTTCGATGAGATAAAAACGAATCCGCCCAAAACTAGAGGGTTCACTAGCCGCATTAAACTGATGGTTCATAGCCAAATCTACCGTAGCCCTAGAGTAAAAAGCCGAGTCAAAAGAAGCATGACTCCATGAAAACTTGCCGCCTGTAAAACTGAAAAAGTTAGAGGGTAGGGAAATTCCGAGAGAATCCAGGGTCGCTTTTCTATAGCAGAAGTAAGTTTAAAACAATGTTCAGCAACTTCTACAGTTAAGTTAAAATCCTGGTTCAATCCCTCCCAACAAATATGGGCAGAATTAATTAATTCCTCCATATCACAACACCTGCATCATCCGCTGTAAAATTGCCCAAGCCCAAATAATTGGGTAAAGTATGACAAACGGCTTGTAAGAAGAATTAATTAAGGCGATAATCAGTTCCTGCCATTCATTAGATGTAAAATTATCCATTAAGCTACATCAAACTCCCCTAACTCATCATTAATTTCTGATTCGAGAGAGTCTAGAGAATCTTCACCATCAAAAGATTTAAGCGCCTGGATAAGAGAATAATCACAGGACTGGTAGTTGATTTTTAGAAATTTCAGAATCTGGAACCAAGTACCAGTAGAAACAGAGCCATTATCATTACGTGACGACCAGTTATCTACAGCAGCGTAAACCTCAATAGTTACTCCCTTGGCAAGTCCTCTAGACTTTAATTCCCTCCAATCATCATAAGATATCTTAGCTTTCCAAAACGCCTCAGCTTCTTGTGCAAAGTCCGCTGATTTTAGCTTAGTTTTTGCCCCACTTCCCGCAACAATCTCGGTTACACAAATTAGTTGTATTTTAGGATTACTACCCTTCTGCTCAATTTTCTTAAATCCCAGTACTTTTAAATTACTGAAAGTAGCCGGGTGACGATATTTGAGTTCCATTATTCTTGCTCCTCTTTACGCCAAAAATATGAGAATTTTTGCCATCGTTACACCTCTTTTGATTATCTAGAAATAAAGGTTCCCTTGCCTTGCCAAGCCACAACAGCTTCACCAGACAACATAACAAGGAAACCTAATTCCATAAAGTATAGATATATTAAAAACGCCCTCGGTCAAGAGGGCAAGGAAATCTTATAAGATTTATAAAAAGTCTTATAAGATTTATAAGTCTGTATAATCAATCACTTTCTGACCAGACCAAACTTTATCGGCAATAGCCAGCCATATCCGATGATTTATTCCTGGTTCTCGATGGCAATCACCGGAAACATACCAGTTATTAACTGTGGCAAGAGAACAGTGACAAATATAAGACAACTGACGCCGACTAACAGACCAGCGACTCTCAAACTCCTCTAGAGTGGGCAAAGTAAGTCGAGATATAACATCCAACTGGTGACGAGTGGGTATTCTTGGTGGATATGGATAATTGATCATTGAAGCTCACGTAGACTACTAGAAAATTGAGATTCAGTCATTTCTTGAGGAAATCCAGAACCAGGAGGACGAAACTGAAGCAGACAAAACCTATCACCTAAATGGTTGTAGTCATAACCAAGGCACCAAGGATCGCTAAAGTTAACAGTCTGAGAAAAATAAAACTCAGTTTTTAAAAAGTCGGGTTGGGGATTTTGTACAAAATCGCTGACAGCGGGTAAATAGGATTGAAATTCGGGTTCAGAGTCTAGCGGTTCTGGCTCCAGCCCTGGAGGATTAACTACAACTAGTAATTCTGGCTCCGGGTCGGGTGGGTCAATTACAACTGGTAATTCTGGCTCCGGGTTGGGTGGGTCAATTACAACTGGTGGTTCTGGCTCCGGGTCGGGTGGGTCAACTACAACTGGTGGTTCTGGCTCCAGGTCGGGTGGATTAACTACAACTGGTAATTCTGGCTCCGGGTCTGGAGGGTCAACTACAATCGGTGGTTCGGGTTCAGGTGGTAAAACTACAACCGGAATATTGCCAGAATATCCCCGAATACCATCCCAGCAGTCAGGAACACCACATCGAAAAATATCCGGTAACCCTGCGAAATTAACAATTGACACTTCCCAACCATCGGCAGTTAAAGCTACAGCATCAACGTTTTCCACAAAGATTGGAGCAATCCTAGAAGACCTCAAACTAACCTGACTAGCTTGAGAATCTTCCAAGACAATCGCTCGACCAGAATCCACAATAAGTGAAGATTCAACAAACAAGTTTTTTAAAACTACATCACCTATTGGTGGTTCCTCAAAATTAAAGTCTTCCCAGTCAAACGAACGAATAAAGGATGTATCAGTAAGAGTTGTTCGAGTTTGCCCAGAATCTAAGCCAACAGCAAAGGTAAAAATTGAGGTGCCAAGAGTAACAGCAGTAAAATCCCTGGCAGTGACAGAACCGATCGATTGAACGTTACGCCCAGCAAAGAATACTTGTTCACCCGCTACAATCTGACCAAGGTTAATCACTGGGTTGCGGGCAATGAAACTAAAAACCAAATCTGATGGGGGCAAAGCCGATGTGTTACCACCCAAAGTAGAGGTAGACCACCGAGCATCTGGGAAATCTATTGCTGTAGATGTCCCGACTATAAAGGAGGCAGGAACGTTAACTTGAGCATTTTCCCCGAAGACAACCCCGGCTGGATTGATAAAAAACAGGTTGGGACTTCCTCCAGATATCTGTAACAGACCGTCAATGAAAGATGGATCACGACGATTGACAACCCGCACTAAGATGTTCTCAAGTTCAGGATTAGCCATAAAAGTGGCTATCTGCTCTTGAGTCAGTCCAAACTGCTGGAAGCTGTGAAAGAGGTTAGTTCCATTAAGTCCCCCCCCCTGAATAAAAAATTCCTGACCAACTTGATTAACTATCGTCTGTTGAGCAGGAGTGATTTGAGCTAGTAGTAGTGGAAACATGATTACAACCTCATGACCATAAAACCAAGTAGAAAAAGCGTAACTCTTGAGCTGATAAACAAGTCACAGAAGACAATACAGATTTAAATACCTGAATGTCCCCATAAACATCTACGACGAGTGGCAGGCAGAAACAGCTCTCAAAAACTACAGCCGTAAAAACGGATAACGACGACAAATTTGATTAAAAAATTGGACCTGAACCTGAAGAGGTAACTTTTGGACACAGGCAACCATATCGCTTGAACCAGGCAACTCTAAAAATTTATCAGGATCTACCTGACAATCAAAAGCTACTTTTCGCCAACCCAAATCAGCCATTTTCCAGCCCCTATAAGCAGACTTAAATATTTTTGATATATCCATAACTCTTCTTAAATTAAAATTTTGTAACAATCTACGACGGGTGGCAGGCGGGGGCGGCTCTCGCGTCTAGCTTACCGATATATAATTAATACACACTCCATACACTAAACACGGCAACCTAGCCGTCCGCTAAAGCCGGAGCCACCCAACGCCTGCTAAATTAATTATTCTTCTGAGTCATCAGCAACCCTCCAAGAAGCAAACTCATCCGGTAAATCATCAAGAGACTTGCCCAAAGCTCGACAAAAAGCTTTCATCTGAAAAACCGTTAGTTCTGGTTCATCTTGACCACTCTCCCAACGACTAATAGCAGATTGGGTCAAAGTCTTAGTTCTTGTCTTATCAGGAATCTGCTTGGCTAACTGAGCTTGAGTGAGACCAGCTTCCTCCCTGAAACGGCGCAAAAGTGATACATACGAACTAGAGGGATTCCCACTATCTTTCAACATTAACATAAATATGAGCGTACTCATTGACTTAAGCCAGTAATATGAGTATACTCATCTCCAGAGACAACAAAATGGCAACAGAAGAAAAGAGCTGACCAAACTTGGCAAAGCGTAAGCAGCTAAAAACTCTCATGCCATCTAAAATCTCATAACACAAAAATCCTCAAAGCAGAAGCATCATAAGTCGCAGCGTCGCAGAGTGCCTGCTTGATGGGTTTAGTGGAACAAGTAGAACATCTGAACTATACAAGAGGTGATGCCTATACCTATAAGTAACGACGATTAACAAGCACCCTGATCAGAAGCTTATTGGTGCTGGTCAAATAAATACACCAGCACCTTTCCTGACTACAGCTCTCACATCTCATACCAGGAATGCTAAACGGCAATCCTCAAAATTCTTGTGTCAAAAATTATGGATCAACAACCCAAACTCATAGGACTTAGTTTTTCTTTATGCATGAACGACCTCCTATCTGGAAAAGTTCAGATTAAACAGGTCAAAAAGCTAATTACTGGTACATCATGCACCAGCGAAAAGGATTTCATTGAAGCAATACACGATTACAAACGACTTGGATACTGGAGAAATTACACAGTAGAAGAAGCTATTGAGGTCTACCACCAAATTAAGCACTTAATTTGGCAACCCCGATTAGAGGGCAAAGGTTATCCTCAGTGCAGTGAAAAATGGATTGAGGATGAGAAAAACATTAAATGGCTAGGAGTTAACAATGAGCAATAAAGCATCGCGAGAAGAACATGTAAACTGGGCAAAGAAAAGAGCAAACAAGTACATCGAGAGAGGTGACCTCAAAAACGCTCTTAGGTCTTTCTACAGCGATATGAAAAAACACCCAGAACTAAAAAACCACAAGTATTTAAGTATAGGAGCGCAAATAATTCTAGGCGGAGGATTAAGAACGGCGGAAGAAGTGAAAGAATTTATCAATGGTTTCCAGTAATGCGAATCACTGAAAAATACAGGAAAGCACTTCAAATAGGGCAACGCCTAAAAATCATGACAAAAGACAGGGAGGAACTCTATCAACAGTTAAACAGCAAATCTTACTTCTGGAATTCAGACAAAAAAAAATGGGAGAAAATCAAAACTAAATCTAAACCACCAACTGAACTGATTAAAATCCGAATCTGGGCAGACGCACGAATAACGGAGGCTATGGCTTCAGAACTGATAGAGGCTTTAGCTAAAAAGGGATTAAAAGTAATGAATTGCTCAGAACCATATCAATGCTATCCGCCCAAGGGTTTAGAATCCAGAGTCTACATAGACTTTATTAAAAATCCAGAAAAGTCTAAAAGTCCAAAAAACGGCGATGTTGTTTTAGGTAAAAACCATGATTAACACAACAGAAATACGTGTTGGTCACAACTTAAGCGTATCTTTTTACATTAAAGATACTCTAGTAAAAATAAGCTTTGTAATTCAAGGCACAGTAGGCTGCAAAGGAGAAATTCGCTTTCATTTCCAACCGATCACTATGTATCCAAAGATAAATAACCTCCCTGAATGTAGTTTTTTTGCAGGTAGTATATATGAAAATGAGATAAAAATTTTTGGCTTCTTAGAAAACGGAGATATTTTAGAGTTCTCTAACTGTGTTATTTCCTGAAAAAAATGAATTACCCAGACAAAATTCAAATATCAACCACCATACTCGCAATGGCTCTCACGATAGCCTCTGAGGAACTCTCAAAATATACCGGAGAACCAGCCTTAGAAATTAAAAAACGTCTAGTCCGTTCAGGGGCTAAAAAGTTTGAAGGAATGAACTTTCCCAATGAGACTAACGAATGGGTAAAAACCAACTACCCCATACCTTTCACACTGAAAAACTAGGAGCAAAAAAATGATAAAATTCCGCCACAAAAAAATAGATGACCGTGTATATAAAATATACATGGTTTATATGAATAAATCATGTCCATGGGTTAGCATTGTTCCCATACCAGGGGAAAAGGGTTTTTGCTACACTTACTCAAAAGAAATTGCCAGAAAAACATGCAAACTTCTCGAATCGGTAACAAATAATCAAGACCTTAAACACTGGAGCCGCCCAACACTTAAAAAAGTACAGCAAATTGCAAGACTCACAAACCGAATGGCTTACCACGAACACATTTACCCAATCCCATTCTCAGATTTAGAAAGAATACTAGGTTTGGAAATTACTACATGGACAATAACCGAAAGTTACAAGCAAATGATTGCTACTTTTAAGTACAAACTTAAGTGTGAAACAGAGGGAATGTATGAAAATGAAGAAAAGGGAAAAGTCAAAAAATATTTGCTCTACCTATTACTTAAATGGGTAGAAGATCCAAATAAATTAGCAAATTTAATAGACAAAGGAATTGTCGAACCCAACTTAACACCCAACTTACTAAATTTAGAAGACTAATCATGCATGACAAACACGGTTACACCTACCGAACACTAAACCCCTGGGAAATTCTAGCATTGCGACGCCTAATCCTTATAAGCCAGGAAATTATTAGTACAGGCTTTAAAGATATAGGAAGCTTACGCAGAAAACTAGCTGAATTGCAAGTAATTCTTAACAAGATTGAAGGCTTGATAGATTGGGAAATTTCAGCAAAAGAAAACCCAACCAATCAAAGTGAAATAACCCCGCAACAACTTAGCCAAACATTCAATGAGATTATCGAATGGATAGAAACCAATTACCCCAATCTTTCCACAATTAATTTTTAGGAAATATCACAATGCAGGACAACGGATACAACTATCGAACACTTAATCCCTGGGAGCAAACAGCACTAGAACACCTATCAGCAATGATTGGGGAAATCATCGGCGCCGGTTTTGAAGACCCCAGCTATTTGATGGAACGAGTAAACGATATGGTCTTAGAGATTAGCTACTGGGATACACCAGATAACCATAATGAATCAGTAACTAATCTGCCCAATAACACAATAACTGTGAACGAAGAAATCGAAGCGATTACAAGTTCATACTCTGATACTCAACCCAAATACATCTGCTACGGAGCTTCTGGGGAAGACGGCGACAAAGAAATAAATCCTAGCTGGGGTGACTCTGAAGAAGAAGACGGAGAAACCCAAGTGCCAGGATTTCAAGACATAGACTATGAAACGGCTTACATATACGCCAATCGTCCAGACCCAGAAGAGAACGAAATAGAGGACGAAGAAATCCCCTGGTAATAGTAAACCTTCTCGCACCCTACCTTCTAATTAAAGAAGGGGGGCTGCGGTAAGGTGTCAAACTTACCGCTTGAGCTTCAGAAATGGAGCATCACCAGACGCAGTAGGCACGCAGTTTTATAGGGAAATGACCCAAAAGGTTTTAACCTTTCGTGACTGCACCTACTGCATTACTTGACCGACATTATAACACAAGTCCGCCTGACAAACCAAACCTTAGCTAAAAATTAGAACACATAATGAATCCTGAACAACATTTTTTTTGGTCTACTATGAAAAACAGAAAACCTCTATCCGAGAATGTTAGATTTAAACTCTATACAAAAATGATGTACCTTCATTCCTTGCTTCCTCCATGGGGAACTCCTCTAAATTCAGATCAAGAAAACTATCAACGCCGTCTTTTTCTAATTTCGATGGTTCTCGAAGACCCTTTCTTAAATCCTCCAAATTATTTATTTAAAATTAAATTCAAAAGAATTGTTTTAGAAAATATTTAAGTTTTCTATATACCACAAGACCGCCTGACGAGCTAGAACTAACTCATCTAGCGAAACACTCATAGTGTCGCGGCTTAGAGTTGACAATCTACGCCGTCTAACCTTCTGGTTAGTCACCTGCTACCCGGTTTCAGAGTGAATTGATTTCACAATTTCAGGAGATTCTCGACCGGGTACTTGTTGCAGGTTTATTCTCCTACTTACAGAACCTTGAAAAATGAAAACAATTTTAGGCGGTGACATCTGTAAAGACCGCGTGGTCTGTTGGCTACTTGAAGAAAGACCCAACGACCTGCGAAGCTATTGGAAATCTGAAGTCAAATCAAGATCTAAAGATCCAGTAGAGGATGAAATGACTTTCTACTTCACAAAGACGGGAATATCCCATCTGCTCGAAGTAAAGCCAGATGCAATTATCCTAGAACCCACCGGAGTTCATTACTCCTGGTTACTAGCTCACATCTGTCAAAGTGAAGGAATTGAAGTGTTATGGGTCGGACACTGTGAAGCTACTCATTATCGAAAGAGTCACAAGCTCCCCGATAAGAACGACTTAGCAGACGCCCTAGCCCTAGCCGCTTACTCTCATGATCACTGGGGAAAACCTGATAAGTTCCTCCAGTTTGAGCCAGGACCGATAGTGCAAATTCGAGATCTGTATTTACAGATGAAATCCCTAACCCGTGTGCAATCACCGATCATTAATCGGGTACGGCAACAACTGTGTCGGGAATTTCCAGAGGCAGCTTTCAAAAATTCCAAGCCTGGAAAAGACGGATTAATACCGCTGTGGGCATGGCTCGGAAGTGTTGAGCGCAAGGACGTAAGGCGTAATTTTTACTATGACCGGCTATACGATAAATCAGTGGCAAAAGAGTATGGCATTGAGATAAGCCAATTTTCTCAACGATACGCCGTAATGCTTTGTCAAATCCACTCCTGGGAGCATGAGGCAGAACAGAAACTAGCACAACTGATTTACCTTCCACAGTTCAAAGAATATAACCAGGTCTTTGACCAATTCAGAATCGGACTCAGACCACGAGCGCTGCTACTATGCCACATCTACCCAATGAGCAAATTTGAATCCTTGGGCAGTTTTAAAAAACGCTTGGGCATGGCGGGAGATGAATTAAGCAGCGGCGACCGTAAAGGATGGAATGCCGGAAGCGGTTCAAAAATGTGCCGAAGCGAACTTTATCTCTGGATTTTGTTAGCGATCGCCCCAGTAAAAAACCGCCCACGGGGAATAATCGGAGAGAGACTGGGAGATTTCTACGACAAACGCCAGGAGCAGTTTAAAAAAAACACCGAGGGCGGTAACACGTTCGGGAAGCTGATCATCAGTCAGACCGCCGCTTACGGATGCAAGCTGCTATTTAAGGAGCTTAAGAAAACTCTGAAGCTTAAAGGCTAAACCCTCGCACCCGTTACTACACAAATAATAACGGGCAAACAATTATGTACAAAATCCCTAACTATCATGGACACCCCAAAGAAAAAACCAACACCCACTAGCGGCGCTGGGAATGGGCAGGGAAGAAAGCCCAAATGGAAACACACCCCAACTACAGCAATTAGAGTGCCAGAACACATTGCCCCACAACTGCTAGAAGTAGCGAAGTATTTAGACAACTTGGACGATTTTGTACAAAAACCAGAGAAGCTAAGAACCATGCTGGTTACATATGAGTCTCAGGAAAGAAAAGTACAGCGCGTAATCACACTCACAGAGAATGACTGGACACTGGCGGAAAAAGCAGCAGATAAAGTCTACGAAGAATTAATCAGCCAACTACCTGAACGACAAGCCCAACAGCTCGTTGTACGCTTATGGGAAGAAATACTATAAGTTTTTCTTAGGTACTTTTCCGGCGAGCGTCAGGATTCTACACAAGCAAACCTTATTAAACCCCGGTATCACCCGCCGGGGTATAGTTCGTACAGACAGTCAAGGTCTAGGCTCTATTTCAATCCCTGATAGAGATTCAAAAGAATTTTAAAAATCAAGACAACTTGAAAAATCATTCCCTCCGCTGTCAAATCGAGGCCCCCTGTGTCAGAAAATATTCAAACCTAATTTAATAAGCTCTAATATTCCCCTATAGCTAGTGTATCACAAGAGCGCCCAGGGGTTGAATAAAATCTAGACTAGCCCCAGGGGTTAAAATAAAGCATCAACCAAAACAAGCTCTATAACCAATAAGCTATCATCTAGCACCGCGATCGCGCCCAGGAGCGCCCAAGGGCTTACCAAATTAGCATCTGAAACCCTTGGTATTACGTTGATTTATACCAAAAATAAAAAAGTTGAAAGGCGCACGAATACATAACCGATGAGTTAT
>NZ_JAVJRX010000124.1:0-34599 GCF_040219735.1 Coleofasciculus sp. G1-WW12-02
AAATCGATTGGCGATACTCACGACTTTCGCCTGTGCTAGACTACTTTTATAGATTAACACATTATTTATTACAATACAAGACTAAGAGAAAATAAAAAGTCGTCCTAAAAGGACGAGGCTTGTATCCCTAGTTCTCGGTCAGACAATAGCCACGATTGTGGGGTTAGGGCTTTCTGGTATTCCCTACAGTGGTTCTGATATTGGTGGCTTTTTGGGAAATCCTGACGCCGAACTCTATCTGCGTTGGTTTCAGATGGCAACCTTTTCGATGTTTTATCGGACGCACTGTGCCATCAGTGTTTTGCCTCGCGCTCCTTGGACTTATGGTGAGCCTTATTTGAGTATTATGCGTCGCTTTCTGCAATTACGCTACCAATTGATGCCTTACTTTTATACCCTGGCTTGGGAAGCGCGAGAGAAGGGATATCCTCCTGTACGTCCCCTGTTCTGGTTAGACTGGACGAATCAATCACTGTGGGATGTGGACGATGCCTTCTGTTTAGGTAATGCACTGCTAGTCTGTCCGATTATGCACCCAAAAGAGCGATCGCGTCTAATCTGCCTACCCAAGGGTTACTGGTACAACTTCTGGGATGATGCAATCGTTGAAGGTGGGACGGTTATTGAATTAGAAGCCTCATTAGAACAGATTCCGTTGCTGGTTAGAGCGGGTAGTATTTTACCCATGGAAGACAAAGAGCAATTAACGCTTCACCTGTATCCACCGATAGAAGGTGAGAGCGAAGGTTGCCTATACAGCGATGCGGGAGATGGATATGGAGAGTCTCGACTGGATCAATTTTACTTAATCCGAAATCAGCAGGATTTAGAACTGACCTGGAAGCAGCAGGGAACCTATGATTTCCCTTATCAAGATATGCGATTGCATGTTCATGGTATATCAGTACAACAAGCTTGGGTAGATGGGCAAGAGGTGATTATGCAGGGGCAACAATTGCCATGCCATTTCTTTAGGCAGGTTCGCTTTAGGTTTGAGGATTAGTATTGCGCCCGGAACTATAAAATCAGGGGCTAAAGCCCCTACTACGAACCCAATCTACAAGAACTTAGCAAAAAGGGGGTCAGATATCTGACTTTTCACGCCATCTAGAAAAATCGATATCAGACCAAATCCGGGTTAGCTACCCCTCTTATAAACCAGTCCGCGCAGGCGGACGAAAGTTTGTGTAGCAGCGATTTCAATCGCCTCCTCTTGCTGAGCTTTAAGCCACCTGATCGGGCTTGAGTATAACCTTGATACAGTTGTCCTGCTTATGTTTGAAAATTTCGTAGCCGTGGGGTGCTTGTTCTAACGGTAGACGATGGGTAATCACGAAAGATGGATCAATCTTGCCATTTTGGATGGAATCCAGTAACGGGCGCAAGTAGCGATGAACGTGGGTTTGTCCGGTTTTCATGGTTAAGCTTTTGTTCATAAAAGCACCCATCGGCATCTTGTCAATAAAGCCAGTGTAAACACCAGGAACGGACACCGTACCACCTTTGCGACAAGCCACAATCGCCTGACGCAGGGCATGGGGGCGACCGGTTTCTAGACGTACCGTTTGCTTCACTTTGTCATATAAGCCTTCTAAACCCATACCGTGGGCTTCCATTCCTACTGCATCCATTACTGAGTCAGGACCCCGCCCCCCAGTCATCTCCTTGAGGGCTTCACCCACGTCGATTTCCTCAAAGTTGAGGATTTCTGCCCCACCCTCTTTCGCCATCTGGAGACGTTCGGGAACGCGATCAATCGCAATGACGCGCCCAGCACCCAGCATAAAAGCGCTTCTAATCGCAAATTGTCCCACCGGACCACAGCCCCAAATCGCAACTGTATCTCCAGGCTCAATGTTGCAGTTTTCCGCAGCCATGTATCCAGTCGGGAAGATATCCGTTAGAAACACGACTTGTTCATCGGTTAGTCCCTCGGGAATCTTGAACAAACCGACATCAGCAAAGGGAACACGAGCATATTCCGCCTGACCTCCAGCGTAGCCTCCTGTCATATGAGAGTAGCCGAAAAGACCTGCTGGGGAATGACCCAAGAGCTTTTCCGCCATCGCAGCGTTAGGGTTAGAGTTGTCACACAGTGACCATAAATCCCGCTTACAGAAGAAACATGAGCCGCAGGAAATGGTAAAGGGGACAACGACGCGATCGCCTATGTTGACATTTTTGACAGCACTGCCCAATTCAACGACTTCTCCCATGAATTCATGACCCAGGATGTCGCCCTCTTTCATTGTGGGGTTATAGCCATCATAAAGATGTAAATCTGAACCGCAAATCGCCGTTGTCGTGATTTTAACAATCGCATCACGCGGATCAAGGATTTTTGGATCGGGTACGGTGTTGACTTCTACCTTATGGGTATCCTGCCAGCAGACGGCTTTCATTATTTTTTCCTTTTGTAATGTGAGACTATTAAGCGTTGGTTTTGAGGCGTTCTGCCCTAAAGCCATTCTAAAGATTGAGTAGTCTCCTCTCCTCTGACTAATGAAATAGGATACTTTATCTAAGGGTCTATCTAAGGGATGATACAGTGCTTAACTTGATTATTAAATTGATTGCATTAGCATCTATTAGTTTTTACTTAGTCCGCCTAAAGGGACTTTGTTTAGCCGCGATTTTAATCACCACGGCTTAAGTTGACACTATCTTAGTCACAGTAAGCGGGATTCCTCTGGTAATTTTTGCTCAGTATTTTTTTGCAAATAGGCTTTTACAGAATAGGCTAAAGTTTTTGCCAAAATGGGAGGAACAGCATTGCCAATTTGGTTACATTGACTTTCTTCATTGCCCTTGAATTCAAACCAATCCGGAAAACTTTGCAAACGCGCTCCTTCACGAACCGTTAACCGTCGTCTACGTCCATCGGGTAAACGGATACGCAACATATCACCTGTAGGAGCGCTTAAATTTCGGCAAGTAACGGTTCTAGAAGGGGTATCAAGGTGTAAATCTCTGGGTCTAGCGCACTTAGAGGCTCTCTCGTATTTTTTGATATATTCATCCATGCTGGGAGTGAGATATTTAGCGTTTGGGGGTGCAATTAAAGCGAGTTCTCCCAGTGCTTCACCAACGGTATAAGGTGAATTATTATGGGTTTTGGGATGCCATTTCCATCCGCCTCGGTGAGCCACACAAAAAAGACGTTCTCTTCGCTGGGGAACACCATAATGTGCGGCGTTGAGGAGATCCCATTCAACGATATATCCTAGTCCCCTGAGAGCGCTGGTAATTTCTTCAAAGTAGGTTTTATTGCGAAATAGCATTCCCCGCACGTTTTCAAATAAAGCAAGCTGGGGGCGATAGGATTTAACCGCGTCAAGAAATATGGGGAAACCATCGCGACTGTCTTTGAGTCCCCGTTGATGTCCACCAACGCTAAAGGGTTGACAGGGTGGACCACCAATAATTACATCGGCTCCATCGACTAAATCGGGTTGGCGTGTTAGCGTGGTCTGATAGCAGAAACCATGCAGGTTGTGCTGATAAGTGGTGCAGGCGTCTGCTAATTTTTCATAACCGATAGTTCTAAATCCTGCGGCTTCAAAACCGAGTGCTAGTCCCCCACAACCAGCAAATAGATCAATCACCAAAGGTGCTGTCGCATCGATGGGGGAAAGTTGAAGTTCTTGCTCAAGGAAATTGAGGTAGGGGAGTTTGTTTGGCATTCTCCTATTTTAGGGCGCGATCGCACGGTTATCTTCTCCATACCTTAAATAGAACTACTCAAAAAATGGGAGTAAATTCATGGTTAATTCAGGTTGGGATGAGACAAGGCTCAAAGCCGCGATCGCATGCATCAAGAGAAGCCGCAGACATTGCCAATACTGTTGAACCTAGGGCGGAGTCGGCGTATTATGACCAAAGTCGCGATCGCTTCTGTTCGTAGTAAGCACTTTAGTGCTTGGAAATTGAGCATTTTAAGTCACTCGCATTGGCTACTACAAACCCGTTTAGACATGAGCGGCTTCTATGGCTTGTTCAGCCGCGATCGCATGATCAATTTCTTCACGGTGGACGTGGTAAAATGCTAGGGCTTCATCAATTTGTTCTTCGTTCAAGTCATACTCAGCGGCTATCTGATTTGAGGATAAACCCCATTGTTGAGCCGCAATGACTATTGTTTGGATTCGTAGATTAGTCCCACGCAAAATCGGTATAAGCTGACCGCTAGTACCCTTACGATAGGTAACATGAGCAAAGGTTGGCTCGTTAAGTTGTCCTTTCAGAGAATTTACTTTTTCTGCGATCGCGTCTAAAATGAAGGCTTCCAGGGGAATACCTTGCTGAGAAGCCAAGTTTTCGGCTTTTTGCTTTAATTCATTGGGTAAGTTTAGCGAGTAAGATGTCATTGATTGCTATAACAGATACATTTCTAGACATATCCTATCAATTGAGTCAGGATCTGATCTAAGCATTCGTTCTCAGTACGGACTTTATTGTGACCGCTACTCTGACACAAGTGCTTACAATCCGCGTGCTTCTCAACCTCCGGTTGTTGTTCTAGCTGACGGTCAATTCCTAGCGATTCTGACTAAGAATCCCAATTTCCAAACCAGGATAGACCCCGGTGCTTTGTTTGGGGTTATATGTGACATACGATAGTTCCTATAGCTTAAATTGATCACGGTAACTACGTCTTACGTCAAATCCGCCCCTGCTAACTCCGCCCCCGCTAAATCCGCATTCTGAAAATTTCTCCCGCCACTCTGATAACGCGATCGCACTTCCCCAACATCGGTTATACTAATCTCTCGCTAGGGCGGATGGCGAAATGTAAAGGTAAACGTATCCCCACTCTGCATCACCCGCCACATCTCCTCATACAAAGGATAAAAACCCACCCCACTCAACTTCACCCACCCTTTTGCCCGAGTTAACGCCACAAATAATTGATGCCTCGGCTCACAATGCTTTGATTACTGGGCTGATTACTGGGCTGATTACTGGGCTGTTTTTTGGGCTAGACTGTGGTTAAACTCTCTCGTCTATCCCTGACAGATTGTCGCGACTTATGGCTACGTTCAGCGCTGTTACTCCAAAACGGTTTACGCTCTTAGACTATCACCGTCTCCTTGAACTGGGGTTTCTCACAGAAAATGACCGAGTGGAGTTAATTCGCGGAGAACTAATGCAAATGGTAGCGAAAGGAACCACTCACACCGTTTGCAATACCTCCTTGGTTTACGAAACGACGATGTTGTTGCAACGGCGGGCGATTGTTCGAGGACAGGAACCAATTACGTTGCCTCCCAATAGCCAACCCGAACCCGACTTGGTGATTGCGCGTAATCGTAGCGATCGCTACTTATCGGGTCATCCTCGTCCCGGTGATATTTTATTAGTCGTTGAGGTGGCAGATTCTACACTTAAGTATGACCAAGAGGTGAAGTTACCCCTCTACGCTGAGTCGGGAATTTCTGATTATTGGATATTTAATTTGTTAGCTAGTTGTTTGGAAGTTTATACTCAACCTTATCAAGATTTACAACGTAACTTTGGCTATGCCAATAAGCAGATTTTCCTGCCGAATGCTCGTGTGACTCTGCCGAGTTTCTCTGATTTATCTCTCGATTTATCCAGTGTGTTTCCTAGCTAGATATTTCAGACCAATTAGTATTACAAATACTCCCATCTGGCATCCTCGCCCCCTCGAAATTCACCTCACTCAAATCCGCCTTATCCAAATTTGCCCCCGTCAAATCTGCCTCCCTTAAATCCGCGCCACTCAAACTCGCCCCCACTAACTTCGCCCCCACTAACTCCGCCCCCCTTAAATCTGCATTCCCTAACTTCGCCCAACTCAAATCCGCCCCCCTTAACCGCGCCTGCTTCAAACTCGCCCCCACCAGCTTCGCCTTGCATAAACTCGCCCCACTCAAGTCAACCTCACTTAAATCTGCAATCACCAACTTCGCCCCATCTAACTGCGCCTGCTGTAAATTCGCCCCCCGCAACATCGCGCCAATTAAATTAGCATTCCGTAAATCCGCCCCCGCTAACTGCGCCCCCGCTAACTCCGCATTCTGAAAATTTCTCCCGCCACTCTGATAACGCGATCGCACTTCCCCAACATCGGTTACACTAATCTCTCGCTGGGGCGGATGGCGAAATGTAAAGGTAAACGTATCCCCACTCTGCATCACCCGCCACATCTCCTCATACAAAGGATAAGAACCCACCCCACTCAACTTCACCCACCCCTTTGCCCGAGTTAACGCCACAAATAACTGATTCCGCAATTGCAGATTACTCTCATCTTTTGCCACATTATCCAACCCCACCACATACACCATATCCGCCTCATTTCCCTTCGCCCGATGGATACGAGACACGGTAACACCACCCTCACACCAAAACTTATTTGGATCACGGTTATCTTTATCAATATGCAGCATATTACAATCCATCGCACTGGGAATATAAATATCAATTCCCTGAGACATCAAAAACTCTGCCACCGCTGTTTCCAGTCGCATCGCCTCGAACCCCAACCCTAAAACAATCACCAGTATCTCTCGACTAGGTTTAAGCCCGTCATAGCGAAGATTGTAGAAAATATTATCCGCCAGTGCCGTTAATTCTTCCTGGCGCGATCGATAGGCGATAAACTCAAATAAAGAACCTTGCCAAAGTTTTGATACCAAATTCGGTGAATGTTCTGATGGGCGTCTCACGGTAATTTGTTGACCTGGACGAAACTTTCCAGTTACTTCATAGCCAATCGCTTGCCAATCCTCAACACGGGTAATTCCTGTTAGCATCCCCCCCCGCCGCAATAACCCCATACCAATCCCGTGTGCCGCCGTGAGAATTGCTCCTGGAGTACGGTAACAGCGATGCATGGTTTCACTTTTTCTAATTCCTCCCCCATATTGTCCGGTGACTAAATGTCCTAATTCTTCACCAAACAATTCACTAGCATTAGGGATATTCAAGCTTTCTAAACTTTGCGCTTCATCATACGCCCAAATTAACCGCCGTTGTTCAGGTTGGACGGGTTCAACGGGTCGTAATGCCTGATATGCCATCCAGTAAAAAGGCTGTTTCCCCTCAAATTTCATGGGTTCATCGACGATTAAATCTTGACCTTCATCGATTAAAATGGCATCGTATAATTTTGGGATAGCTGTATCTTCTAAAAGACGGCGACAAACTTGAGCTAATGCCTGATGAGGTTGCTTGATTTCTATATCGTTGACGGTAAGCGCCTTTACCCCCGTGTTTCGGCAAAGGGTACTATAAAATCCGGGTTGTTTTTTGCCCCCCCAAGCGTGCAGAACTTTTAATTTCCGATTCCCTATTTCGTCATATCTGATTTCGCCACTACTAAAGCGGCGCAACCATTTATCTAGTTGGGCAATAATGTTGTGATAGAGGCTGCGGCTGAAGAAGACGAGGGCGATATCCCAGTCGGGATGCTTGAGGTGGATATGGGCGGCTTTTTGACAGAGTAATACTGTTTTCCCTGAACCCGCTATCCCCCGAATCCGTTGCGGACCGGGGGGAATGGATTTGGCGATATGTTCTTGGGCTAAATCGAATTCGGATAGGTGTTGGCGTACCTGAGCAAGAATACTACCACGGGTTTGTTGAGGCGTGCCATTAATAGTTTTGAGGATAGTATTACTGTGCGCCTTAACGCGCTGTTTTGTCCGGAAAACAGGTGTCCCACTAATCACCGCTTGCAGTAATTTCCACTGCTGGTTACTCAGAGGCGTTCCTTTGATAATCGGATAGGTTTGGTGAATGAGTTTAACTAGGGAATTCCAGGGGGATAGGTTATCGTGAAAGATGATTGGGGGACAGCTAGGGAGTTGGTAGAAGCCGCTTTGATACCATTCAGCCTCGGTAATTAAAGGAAGGCAAATTAACGCCCGCCCTGTGACTTTACGGCGCAACATCGGTTCGCGATCGCAGTAGCCCAATAGTGAAAATAACTGATTTTCCGCCTGTTGGTAAGGGTTACTGCTGGTAGTGTAATAGTTTTGGAACTCCCAGCGATGACCTGTAATTGCCAGAATTTGGTCGATGGTGACGGATTTAATCTCGATCACGATTAAACCCAGTTGGGCGTCCACAATCAGAATATCGGGTTCCTTGCGAGACTTACCCACCTTGGAAAATATAGGATAGCGCCAATATCCGATACAGGTGCGATCGCTAAATGCTCTCTGTACAGCGTCCCAGGTTTTTTGTTCACCGCCTTCACCTCCTTTACCCAGTGGTTCGGTGGTAATAAATTTATAGGTCATTCGTCATTTGTCATTGGTCATTTGTCATACTCGCCTCTCGATTACAAGCTACGTCATTTGTCAGGGAATAGGGAATAGGGAATAGAAAACGGGCGATCGGCTATTCAAATTCATAGTTTATAGATGTCCTTCTTTCTCTGGATAGAGACTAAAGTTACACCTATGGATTGAGGAAATAACATCCCCAAAAAGATAAGATTTACTTATAAATTAACGACAGACTGATTTATCTCTAGCGTGTAGAAGGAGAGAACAATGGCTTTACATCAACAAAAACGGGCGATCGGTATCTTTACCAGCCGGGAAGCGGTAACACAAGCACTGCAAGAACTCAACCGGGCTAAATTTCCCCTAGATCAGGTTACTGTGGTTGCTAGAGAATTAGAAGAGAACTCGTCTCAGGAGAATCAGCAGAAGAGTCGCAGGGGTAATCAATCAGGTAAACAGGCTGCTAATGGCGCTGTTGTTGGCGGTGTCATAGGATTGGTAACTGGCGTACTCGTCGGTGTTGGTGCGTTAGCAATTCCTCTGATTGGTCCCATCATGTTAGCAGACGCTTTGGGGACTGCTGTAGCAACAACCTTAGCTGGGACAGGAATTGGCGCGGTGAGTGGTGGACTTTTGGGTGCACTGATTGGATTAGGTATTCCCAAAAAACAAGCCAAAGCATATCATGAACGATTTTTACGGGGTGATTTTTTAGTCATTGTCGAAGGTACGGATGATCAAATTCGTCAGGCTATTGCCCTACTTAAAGATGGAGGAATCGAAGAATTGGGAGTGTACAACGCTCCAGAGATGAAAGGGATAAATACCGATTTCCCGGTTGCGGCTGTTGATGATCCTCATGCTCAGATTTCTAGATCAACGGTTTATCGAGAACCCGAACTGAATTGAGATGGATTGATATACATCTTTACTGATTATTTACCATCAAAGAGGAAAGGAAAAATGAATAAGTTTACACTCTTATGTTTGACCGGTGTTTTAAGTTTAGGGGTTTCCGCCTGTGGTGATGTCGCTAGAACCAGTACTAGCGCTCCTGATTCGATCAATGAGGTTGCTAATCCTCCGGACTTAGACACTGTGTTAAGAAATGAAAGCGATGCAACGAACCCCATCCGTAGAGCGCAAGCCAATGCTGACATTCGGGCGCGGGAGCAACGATACAATGTGTTCAGGGAAGGACAAGAACGCTCTGATAGTAACGTACAAAGTGAAGTGCGAAGTAAGTTAGAGGTTAACCTGGCAACCTCTCAACTAGCGGTTCAAGCAAATCAGGGAATTGTTACGGTAACCGGATACGTCCAAACCCAAGAGAATCTGGAACGGATTGAACCTTTAGCAAGGGAAATTAGAGGGGTTCGGGATGTCAATGTCCAAGCTGAGGTAGGACCCAAGTTACCACCCTATAACGGTTAAAATTTCTACTTGGGAAAGTAGGAAATGGAGGGTATTTCATTGGCTTATGTGTAGTTAAACGACATATCATGTCCCTACAGATAGGGGTTCTGGACATTAATTTATAGTAACCCCTAGCATTAGTTAGGACACATAAAGATTTAGACGTTCCGCCGGAACGTCTCTACCACTGTTCGTTCGTCCTCAGCTATGTGTCCACTGCTATATCTCTATTGACAGATGAATGCCTGCCTCAATGTGTAGTAAACAGGGTAAGAAGGCACAAATCTAGCATTCAAGGCTGAATTTGTGCTGAAACAATTATAAAGCGAGGGAGACATGGCTGAATATCAACACAACAGACACGCGCTCGGTGTATTCCCGACTCATGATGAAGCGGAGTTAGCTGTACAGGATTTGAAACGGGCAAATTTTCCTAAAGAGCAAATCTCCGTCGTTGCTAGAGATGCGGGTAGGAACGAAGAAATTGCTGGTGTTGATGTGGAAAAAGGTACAGGACATCAAATCAGTAAAGGGGCTAAAGCTGGCGCGGCTACGGGTGGAATCGGCGGCGCTGTTTTGGGTGCATTGGAAGCCCTCGGTATTACCACTTATGCAGCGTTTCTACTCCCTGGCGCTGGTCAAGTTTTAGCCTTCGGTAGCGTTGCGGCTAACGCCTTGGCGACAGCCATTGCTGGTGGTGCAGTTGGCGCAGTCGGTGGGGGTTTAGTTGGTGGTTTGGTTGGTTGGGGTGTTCCTGACGAGCAAGCGAAAGTTTATCACGACTTAGTGGCTAAAGGTGAGTATTTGATTATGGTAGAAGGAACCCCTGATCAAGTTGATTTGGCTGAAGCAATTCTTAGTCCTAGGGGAATTCGGGAATGGAAAATTTATGAGGCTCCTAGAAACAAAGCTTCTCGCTAGAGTTAGAAGCCAAGAACTCAAGTTCTTGGCTAATAGCTTAAGTCGGTTAAAACCGACTGCAACAATCTAATCGGGTTATACGAAGCGATTTTCTAAGTAAGTTGGTGGAAATAAACCCAACTCTATTAATATTCATACCAAGTTGCATTCAAAGATATAACTTTCTCTCCCCCTGCCTCCCCTGCCTCCCCTGCCTCCCCTGCCTCCCCTGCTTTTCCTATCTACTATGTTTGAGCGCAATTTAATATTTCTCAAACCCTTACAAATTACAAATGACGAAAGCCGCAAAACAGGTATACACTTTCTGCGTCTCCCCATCCCCTGCTCACCTCACAACTCCCAACAGCAGACTCTACTTAAAGGGTTTCGGGATCAATGTTTAATTCTCGCAGTTTGGCGGCGTAGCGTTCGGCAACTTCTTCTGGTGTCGGTACGAGTTTGCCTTCAGGGGTAAAAAAATGCAACTGATTCTGATGAATTCCTAGAAACAAACCAAGCTGCTGACTCCACAATTGTCCTTGAGAGTTCCCTTCTAGGGGTTGATAGTCTCCATCCACTAAATGAAATCCCAAAAATTCTAACGTATTTGGATCAAACCAAAAGTAATCAGGGGTACGAAAGGTATCTTGATATAGTTTTTTCTTAAATCCTTTGTCAGTATCAGCCGTTTTAGGAGAAAGGATTTCAATAATCACATTTGGATATTTGCCATCTTCATCCCAGACTACCCAGCTTTTCCGAGTTTTCCGTTCAGTGTCTAGCACGACAAAAAAGTCAGGTCCTCGGAAGTGTTCCGATTTGCGTTGACGGGGACTGTAATAGATGGTAAGGTTGCCAGCGACGTAGAAATCATTTCTATCTCGCCATAGCCATTCTAAGCTTTTGAGTAGTAAGATGATTTGTCGCAGATGTAGTTCAGTTTCCAAGGGGGGTTCATCACTATAGAGGTCACCAGGGGGAAAGATAACATCTTGTGAGATATCTTGTGAAATGTCTTGGGAAGGAGCGAGTTCTTGAATTTGGGACATGGCGCGTTAAAGGGAGGACAGGAAATTGCATTTTTATTTATTTTAGCTGGCATTGTTTAACGCAAAACATCTTTAATCCAATCCAGCAAACTTGTCCCCCCAAACCAAACGGCGAGTAAAATAGAAGTCGAGAGAATTCCGCCCATTAAACACACAACTAATCCGCCTAAGGTAATTGCCCCATCATCTTCAATTAAGCCGAAGCCCGTGACAAAAATACCCATGGCGGGTAAAGTATTGGTTCCGGGAATGGGAATCATCATCGAGATAGACATCAGCGCGATCGCAACCCCAATCACGACACGACCGGGTAAACTGGTACAGATATAAGGTAGACGTGGACGCGCGATCGCTTCAATCCGTCTTAACCAAGGAATCCCGCTTTTGACAAGTTTCTGTATTGTTTCCAGCTTCATCCTGCCATTCATGATTTTCTGGGGTAACCAGGGACGTTTTGCGCCAGCGATAAGCTGAACGGCTAAGATAAACATGACAATGCCAAAGGGGATCGAATAACCTGGTGCTGGAACAGGTAAAGCCGAAGGAAGGGAAAGGATAACAAACAAAAACCCAAAAATTCGCTCCCCGGCGAAAGAAAGGATATCCGCTAGTTTCACCTGGGGCTGTCGATCTTCTTCAAAAAAATAACGTTGCAATTCAACCGAAAGTCGAGCCATTTTACTGAAACCCTTTGACACTATAACAATGAATTAGCTCCCCGACTTCTGGAGATCCCCAACTTCTTCAAGAAGTCGGGGATCGAGTTGGGAAGATCAAGTTGGGGATGGGGATCGAGTCGGGGATGATACCACACCCTAAAAATTCAGAACTAGGTTCCTGACGTCCAAGAGTTCATATACTCAACTTGCTCCGTGGTTAATGTATCAATTGAGATCCCCATTGCCTGCAATTTCAGCCGTCCAATTTCCTTATCAATCTCAGTGGGAATTGAATGTAGACCGGGTTCTAGTTTACCCTTATTCTGCACCAGATATTCGCACGCCAAGGCTTGGTTAGCAAAGCTCATATCCATCACGGCGCTGGGGTGTCCTTCGGCTGCAGCTAGGTTAATCAAACGCCCTTCACCCAACACGATGACAGATTTACCGTTCTTCAGGAAATACTGTTGAGTAAAGTTGCGGACTTGGCGATATTCTGTTGATAGATCTGCCAAGGTTTTCAGGTCAATTTCAATATCAAAGTGACCGGAGTTACAAACCATTGCGCCGTCTTTCATCACCTCAAAATGTTCTTGGCGAATGACATGCTTGTTTCCGGTAACGGTGATAAACACATCGCCGTGGGATGCAGCTTCAATCATGGGCATTACCCGGAAGCCATCCATGACGGCTTCAATCGCCTTAATCGGGTCAATTTCAGTAACAATAACATTCGCACCCATCCCTCGCGCCCGCATCGCGGCACCTTTGCCACACCAACCATAACCCGCAACTACAATAGTTTTCCCAGCCAGCAAGATGTTGGTGGCGCGGATAATACCATCTAGGGTGGATTGTCCTGTACCGTAGCGGTTATCAAAGAAGTGCTTGGTATCGGCGTCGTTCACGTTCATCGCGGGGAAGGTGAGAACTCCCTCTTTGAACATCGCCTGCAAGCGGACAATACCCGTTGTGGTTTCTTCGGTTGTACCGATAATATCACCAATCTGGTTTTGCCGTTCCTTAACCAGAGTCGCCGTGACATCGCTCCCATCATCGATGATCAAATTGGGTTTGTGATCTAGGGCAATTTGAACATGGCGGTTGTAGGTGGCGTTATCTTCGCCTTTGATGGCAAAGACAGGAATACCGTAATCGGCGACTAAACTAGCGGCGACATCATCCTGAGTAGACAGGGGATTGCTGGCAATCAGCAGCGAGTCAGCCCCAGCATTTTTCAGCGCGATCGCTAAATGGGCGGTTTCTGTGGTAACGTGGCAGCAGGCGACTAGGCGAATCCCTGCCAGAGGTTTATTTTGGGCAAAACGCTCCTGAATTTGCCGCAAAACGGGCATTTCCCGTCCAGCCCATTCGATTCGTTGTTTGCCTAAAGGCGCCAGGGATAGGTCTTTGACTTCGTGTTTGAGCGCAGTAGATGTTGCTGTCATGGATTTGGTTGGTTTTATTTAAATTTGCATTGCCATCTTAACTGATTCAACAAGGGCGGGTTTTATTGTGCAGTTATCGCTCACTAGCTCACCTTTAGTCCCATTACTCGCCGCAATACTGCTCGCAGCAAGCTCTCATACCAAGTTGCATTCCAAGATATAACTTTTTCTCCCTCTGCTCCCTCTGCTCCCTCTGCTCCCTCTGCTCCCTCTGCTCCCTCTGCTCCCTCTGCTCCCTCTGCTCCCCCTGCTCCCCCTGCTCCCCTATCCCTTACAGTATTGAAACCCGCCCCGACAATTGACGTCCTGGTGGCTGATGAAGGACAGAGGCTTGGGCGGGGGATCACAATGGTGGGACGGGTTCTGAAGGTTCTTCTGGTTCTTGTGCCGTCACTTGTTTGATCTCACTGACGTTAAAAACAAGCTGATAGGGGTGTTTCATTTCTTTGGAGATAAACTCCTGAACTAACCGCACCTGCTTAGGCGTGATTTCTTGATCCGTCTGCACCGTGAGATAGACGATGGGTGGCGTGGCTGTCCAATTTACCTTAGTTCTCACCAGTTGTACCTCTGGCTGACCGATGGTAATCGTTCGCCGTACCAGGGTATTATTAATCGTGGCTTGCAGTCGAGCTTGTCTGGCTAATTCCCAAAAACTGACACCCAACGGCAGGAAGAGGAGGGCGGTGAAGCCAAAAGTCCAGCCTAAGGCGTGATTGACTTTGGTGTAACCGGCTGCGATAAACACCAGCATACAGGCTAAGGTAATACCGAGAAGATTGGTTATATACAGTAAAAATGCACCTAAGCTAAACGACCAAATTCCCTGAGACAGCGACAGACCGACCACACATAAGGGTGGCATTAGGGCAACCGCGATCGCAACCCCCGCTAAGGCATCGCTGATACGGGCGCGAATCTTGGCAAAACTACTGATCCCGCCTGCTACGACTGCGATCCCCAAGTCTACTAAATTCGGCTGTGTGCGAGAAAGCACTTCTGAACCATATTCAGGAATCCCAGCAATCCGTCCCGTCAGCCACGAGAGAACTAATGCTAAGATCGTCGCACCTGCGATCGCGCCTAAGGCTTTGCGAAATAACTTTAAGTCTCCTTCCAAAGCCCCAAACGCTAATCCCCGTAAGGGCAGCATCAACGGGGCAATGATCATCGCGCCAATGATTACGGCGGTACTATTGCTAATCAGACCAAACGTGGCAATCAGACAAGAACTAATCGTCAGTACAACATAGTTAATCGTCCAATTCGCATCAATTGACAACTCTTGATGAAGTTCTTTAAATACATCTTCAGTGACGGCTTCCGGTAAAAGCCGATTGAGCATGAGTATATATCGTCGCATCAATTCAATGAAATAGATAGTTGATAGATTAGGTTAGCACTGAGAGACTTCCCTCAAACTATCTCCTAAGATGGAGGATAACTTGAAAGTATCGATTGTTAGTATTTGCTTGTAACTGGCTCCAATCCTATAACTTTTTTTGAACAAGAATTTGTATCCGGCTCAAACACAGTCATATTGCCCATTTTGCTACTTTTTGCCCCCAATTCGCTCCTGTTAATTTTTTTTTTAGTCTATATACTTGGATGTTAAGAAAAGTAACAGGCAAACCATCAGGACGAAGAATATGCGAATTTCAGCTTTGACAATTGCCGGATCAATGGCGTTAGCTGGCTGGGTTATCTCTCCAGTTCAGGCTCAGCTACCCGGTTTACCCAATCTCAACATACCTACTCCTAATTCCCCAAAGCCTCAATCAGAGAATGCTGTCGTTTCCAAATGTGTCCGACTCGACGGTCGCTGTTTATTCGAGATTGCGGCGAAAAAGTCGCAGTTAACCCCCACCCCCAATACAACTGGGGAAGTTGGGGAAGTAGAGGAAGCCGAGGGAGCAGAAGAATTGCAAATTACTTTACCCCAACGCATTCAAGAAATTGAACAACGATTACAGGATATCAGCCGTACTTACTTCAGAATCGAAAGCGCTGAATTAAAGTTTCGCCAAGAACTAGACGAAGGAAGCCAGTTACCCGAAATTTACATCTCTCTTCTAGATAAGGAAGGTGATCTGTTAAAAGAGGTACGCTTGATGAGCGTTACCAATCAAGATGCTAATCTCACAGGAGTGCCTAAGATAGAGGAGAGAGCGAACCAAATTATCGAACAGCTTGAACAACAACTTCCCCAGGCAAAGCAGGAACGGCAACCCGACGTTTTGACGAATCGAGTGGTAATTGCCGTTGGTACTGGCGTAGCCATGATTGTTGCCAGCTTGCTTATTTCTCGTTGGGAACGCCGCTTAAAACGCTCCAAACAACTGTTAGAGCCTTCTGAATCGAACACCGCACCAATATCCACTCAACTTACTCAAAATCAACAGCGAAATGTCAAAGAAGTTTTACATCGCCTGCTGCAACTAACTCAAGGGGTTATCTGGGTGGGGGGAAGTCTATTCATTTTAAGTCTATTTCCTTACACACGACCCCTACAGGTTTTAATCCTTGCCAGTTTCCGAATTCCCGTGCGCGTGGGTATTGTCGGCTTGGGAACCTACGTGATCATCCGTTTATCTTATGCCTTAACGGATCGCTTCTCCTCTGCCATTGCCAGAACTCATTTACTGACGCCCGAAGGCGCTCAGCGAGCGCAGTTGCGCGTGTCAACGGTTTCTGGGGTAACCAAAAATATTATCACCTTGAGTTTTAGTGGCATCGGACTTTTAGTGGCGCTAGCGGCAATTGGTATTGACATTGGTCCGCTGTTAGCCGGTGCTGGGATCATTGGTTTAGGCTTATCTTTGGCATCGCAAAACTTGATTAAAGATGCCATCAATGGCTTCTTCATTCTCCTAGAAGATCAGTATGCCGTTGGTGACGTGATTGGCGTGGGAGACGTTGGCGGGTTTGTGGAAAAAATCAACCTCCGGATTACTCAGTTGCGGGATGCTGAGGGGCGATTAATTACGATTCCCAACGGTGAAGTTAGAATTGTGGCGAATCTTTCGAGTAATTGGTCACGGGCAGATTTAAATATTCCCGTTACCTATCAAGCCGATGTTGATAAAGCATTGGATTTGGTTAGGCATGTGGCTCATGAGATGGTTATGAACCAAATGTGGCGGGAGCGTATCCTGGATCAACCCGATATTTTAGGGGTGGATGACTTTGGCGATCGCGGTTTTATTATTCGTGTTTGGATTAAAACCCAGCCTCTAAAACAATGGGAAGTGGCGCGAGAGTTTCGCCGTCGTCTAAAAGCGGCATTTGATGAAGCTGGAATCCGGCTTTCATTGCCTCAGCAAGCGCTCTGGTTTAATAACACCTTACCGATGCAATCGTTGTCGAATGGTCACTCTAATGGTAATAGTCACCATGACAGTCAGCCGAAGTATGCTGAGATTGACTAGAGCATCAATTCCCTAACCCCAGTTAGCTGTCATAAGCAATCATAAATTCTTATGGAGACGTAGCCATGCTACGTCTTTTATTTTTTTTATCAATACCAAATTCGTTTTAAAAAAAGGAACAATCAGGTTTAATCTTTTCCTTGCACCCCCATAAGGGCGGGTTTAGTAAAGTTATCGGTTTTGGGAGAAACGTTATCGGTAAAGCCCGCCCCTAGAACCCCACTTGCCAAAACTCCTGGCTATTATAGTACAAATGTACTATAATAGGACTATCAACGATTTTACGCCGTTAACGCCTGACCCCCTAAACCATTCAAGATTTTCGCCATGATTAAGCACTACATTCTCAGCATCAACCCCAACGCCGAGTACGAGTGGGAACAGCGTATCCTACGCCACCCGATCACTGCAGAACGCCCGGATTTTGCCAGTTTAATCGCCCAAGCCGTGGGGGACGAACCTGGATCGTATTTGGTGGAGGTGAATATTGAAGTCAACCTTTTAGAGAAAGCCCCAAATCCTCAGCCTCAGAGGAATTCCATGGATGGAGCCACCAAGACAGTCAATTCCCAACCTTCGGAATGGGTGGCGTAGTCGGTTAACTGTCTAGCTTGGATAACCGGATAAAGGATTGTCCAGATTGATACTTTCATACAGGAAGATTGACGATGAACATGAGTCAGTACCCAGCCGCGATCGCACAAGCCGCTCAAACCGTTAATGATTTGGACTCACAAATTCAGGCGGTGCAACTTAACATTCATCGCCTAGAAGCCAGTATTGATAAGCAAATTGCCTTCGATTCTGAGTTAAAAAATGACTCACAACGCAAGGCGCGTCGATTTGAGCTACTAGAGGTGAATTTGGAATATCAGCACGCCCTTAACACCGTAATGCGGTTAACCAATCAAAAGGCGAACGCTTTGGCTAATTTAGAATATTTGCGGAATCAGTTCAGTGTTGCCAAACTGGAAGCTCGACTGGCAATAGCTCGCCAGCTTAGTGGTTCAGATATTGGTGATCTGTTGCTCGGCGTGTAATACTCAATTCGGGTTAACTACCCCCGTTTTGGTTGGGACAAGACAGAGGGTGAAGAGATAGAAAGAAAAAGTACCCAAGGAATAAAGGGGGGGACTTCATCAAAGTTGGTATAGTACGCCAGCCTTGATCCCCCTTTTCCCTCATGACTTAAGCGCAGATACTGCATAGTAGGGGACTCTTGATGAAGGGTTCCCTACAGATGGTAGTTCAACGGTGCAATAGACGAAAATGGTTATGGTTGCCAAACCGTGTTCCAGGCTGGGTAAGTTGCCCAAAAGAAACTATGACTATTGTGACCTCTCAAGAAATTGCCCGATTCCGCTCTCAGCTTTCCCATAACCCCGAAGCGATGCAAGCGCTTGATGCGATTGAGGATTGTGAGGGGGATCTAGAAGACGCCGCGATCGCACTAGCGATTCGAGCCGGACAACAACCCCAAAGCGACAATGCTCGATGGTTAGACGATTTAGCCAAAAAATGCCGTGCGGTTATTTGTAAGCCGGAATTTCGCCAAGATTTGCTTGATGGCTCTTATACCCAGGTGATTGAATACTTAGCACAGACTCCCCTACTTCCCGCGATTCTAGCAACACCTGTCCTGATGTCTGCTCTCAACCAAGGTGTACCTAACTTTTGTGAACCGATTGATGCTCACTTTGAACAGGTTTACGGCGATCGCTCTCCTTAGTCGGTGCATCCCAATGCCAGTTAACGCAACCTTAACACAGCAGTTAGGGGAATGGGGGAGCCAGTTCTGTGATATCGCGATCGCATTAGGTCACTTTTAAATCACTAGAACACTGTGAGCTAGACCAATACTCCCCCATTTTACAGTCGGTAGTATAAAGGCGTTGCACTAGACTAGACGACCCACGACCTCCAGTGGGTCTTTTTCTTATATTTTCTCACGATAAACCCCTTAAAAGTTCCCTTTTTTGGATAGCCAATAGAAATATCCTAGAGGTGTTCGCTTAGAACATCGGGAGAAACTGAGTAGAAAACTGGGATTGGGTACAAATCCTAAACATACGGATAGACTCCACTCACAAAAAGCTCGAATGCTGACTATGCTAAAAAGGGGAGATAACCGGAGACAGCAAACCCCGTAAGGCGTGATGGGTCGAGAAATATGGCTAAAAAATGGCAGAAGGAGTATCGCCGAATAGCAAAAGCAGAAGCAGATAGACTTTTTGAGCGAGGAACGCAGCAGTATAACAATAGCCAATTTCGAGCGGCTTTACAGTCTTGGCAACAGGCATTAAGTCGCTATCGGGAAATCCGCGATCGCAAAAGGGAAGGTTATTCACTAGGTAGTTTGGGTAATGCTTACAATCGGCTTGGAGAATACCAAAAAGCAATAAATTATTTTATACTGTGTGTGGAGATTACACAGGAAATCGGCGATCCCCATGGGGAAGGTTATTCACTAGGTAATTTAGGCAATGCTTACACATACCTGGGAGAGTACCAAAAGGCAATCGATTACTATCAGCAGTCTCTGGCGATTGCACAGGACATCGGCGATCGCCAAGGGGAAGGGAATTCCCTGATTGGTTTGGGTAATGCTTACAGATACCTGGGAAAGTACCAAAGGGCAATCGACGATTACTATCAGCAGTCTCTGGCGATTGCACGGAAAATTGGCGATCGCCATGGGGAAGGGCATTCCCTAAGTAATTTAGGCAATGCTTACAAATACCTGGGAGAGTACCAAAAGGCAATCGATTACTATCAGCAGTCTCTGGCTATTTTCCAGAAAATCCGCGATCGCCATGGGGAAGGGCATTCTTTGATTGGTTTGGGTAATGCTGACGATTCCCTGGAAGAGTACCAAAAGGCAATCGATTACCATCAGCAGTCTCTGGCGATTTTCCAGGAAATCGGCGATCGCTTCGGAGAATGGATAGCTCTCAATAATCTAGGCGGAATTTTTCTGAAGCTCAACCTACTGTTAGAAGCGGAAGAAAAACTCTACGCCGCACTGAAAGTTTGCGAAACACTGCGTTCTGGCTTAGTCAAGAGTGACAATAAAGTATCAATTTTTGAAACCCAGATAACAACCTATTGTCTGCTACAACAGGTTTTAGTTGCCCAGAAGAAATATGATATTGCTTTACACATAGCTGAACGGGGACGTACTCGCACCTTTGTTGAGTTATTGCGAGAACGCTTATCAACACCCGAGGAAGTCACGGAGATAGCGAATCAGGAAGGCGAGGCAGAATCAAAACCGCTTACCCAAATTGCCCAAGAAAAAAATGCCACTATCGTTGAATATTCTATCGTTTTTGACGATATCTATATTTGGGTCATCCAACCCACTGGCAATATCACGTTTCGACGCGCTAACCGGGAACCCTTAGAAGCACAAAATAAAACTCTCAAAGATTTAGACGATATTATTCTCAAAGCGCGAGTCTCTATTGGGGTTGATGAACGAGATGAAAATGGCAAAAAGATTCAATGTGAAGATGAGAATAAGCTAGACGCGCAAGGGCGTTATCCCTTACTCCACCTGCTCTATCAAATTCTAATTTCTCCCATAGCTGACTTACTCCCCCCAGACCCCCACACTTCTCTAATCATTATCCCGCACTACGACTTATTTTTAGTCCCATTCCCAGCACTGCAAGACTCAAATAATCACTACTTAATCGAACACCATACTATTATCACCGCCCCTTCTATCGAAATCTTAGATCTCACCCACCAACGCCAACAATCTCTCAGTCACACCCACCAACCCGCCCTCGTTATCGGTGATCCCACCATTGCCGAAAAATTCACCCAGCCCCCCTATAACCTCAAACCAATTCCCGCCGCCAAAGCCGCCGCCGAAGAAATTGCCACCTTGCTGCAAACCCAAGCGATTACAGGCGAGGAGGCGACAAAAGCCCGAATACTCAACCCGATGAAAACTGCTCCCCTCATCCATATTTCAGCCCATGGATTACTAGATGATTTCCACGACTCTGGTATTCCCGGTACAATTATTCTTGCCCCCGATAACACCAATAATGGTTCCCTCAATGCGGCAGAAATTCTCTCCTTAAGCCTGAATGCCGAATTAGTTGTCCTCAGTGCATGTAGTACCGGACAAGGTAAAATTACAGGTGATGGTATCATCGGACTATCCCGTTGCTTTATCCTGGCAGGTGTTCCCAGTCTGATTGTTTCCTTATGGAATATGGGCGCACTTTCTGCAAAAATGGTGATGACAGAATTATATCAAAATTTAGCCCAAGGCAGTGACAAAGCCACGGCATTACGTCAGGCGATACTCAAAACCAAAAAACTATTTACTCGTCCTGTTGATTGGGCAGCCTTTACCCTAATTGGCGAAACAGCACCGTTATCTTTATCTACACAAACCCTGGAACAAAGTAAACGAACCATGGCATTTTTTTCCAAAAACACCCCCCAAGAAATTCGAGAAGCTTTCTTTAATTTATTAGAAACTTCATACCTATTTTCTGATCATGTTTCATCCCTGGATCAACTAAGCGCCCAACCGACAGATACACCCCAAGACATCGCCCAACGAATTGAGCAATGGTGCGAAAGTCGCCCAACAATCCAAGTGAATATGGAAAATGAACTGAGTAAAATGGGTGCGGGGGGTACAGATAGCCAACCGGATGCAGAAATTGCAGCTAAATTTAATGAACGAATGGAAAAAAACATCCTCAGATTGGCTTCGCCTCCCTCCTCATCCACGAATCAAACCAAAAAATAGGAGACATTCAATTTTAATGCAGAGGTTCGTAGTAAGGGATGCGAGCCCTTAATCTTGTTGGCTTTCCTGCGTCAACCCAACCTACAACCTATTATAGGTTCTATCTATCATTGTAGAGATTTTGCATACAACGTCTTTCAAATCCCATTTTATATATAAAATGACTGAAGACTATAAAATCAGAAACCCCAGCATTACCCTGTATCCCTTCCATCTCCGCGATGACTTCGACGAAGGCTTTCAAACCGTTGCCAAAAACGCCAAAGACTTATGGGAAACTCTAGCCGATAATATTGGCAGAACCTTCAACATTCCCGAACTCCAATCCCTCCGCAACCACCTCGTTTGCTACCAAAATGGACAATATCATCCCAGTGGTGAAGATAAACAGCAAGATTACCAAGAACTCCTCACCTCACCCCAAAAAACTCTAAAATTTCAGCCGACTTCCCAACCGGATACCCTCAAACTTAACGGTTCAATCTATCCCTTACGGATTCACGATACCTACACGGCTGACTTAACCTTATATGCTCCAACTTCAACAATCCCCATTAGTCAACTCCAACACTTAAATCCCCAAGGTTGCTTACTTCCCAACACCCTAAAAACCTCTCTCGGACAAACCTTATTACTCTATGCCGAACCCGTCTATTATCACGATTACCGTAGCCTTGCTGATGCCTGTATTCAAGCATTCTGGAACAATACTCCTCAACCTGCACCCAAATTCATCGCTGAAGGGCAGCTTTTAGGTAGTCCAATTTTTGAATATGATCATCGAAAACTAAATCCAGCCCAACGGTGTCATATCCTAGTCTGGTTAAAGCGTCATTCCGACACCTTAAACTTAGCCACATCAACATTTAACTATTACCTGATAAATTTACTCTGTTCTCGCGCAAAAATGCGCTTTGCCTTTGCCAAATCTAGAGAATGGTATCATGAAGGACAACGTCTAACCAGTGATATTGAAAAAGAAATTCCTCAATTCACACAAATAGAACATGAGCCAGATGCAGAGATTCGGCTCACCCAACTCAAACAATTACTTGCTCGCCTCCGAACCAAAGTATTTGATTACACGGGTTGCTTACGTTCCTTACGCGAATGCCGCAATAGCCTAACAATTAATACCGACAACTATAGAGAAACCTTAGCCGAGATCAAAAAATTAACGTTAGCTGACGATAACCTAGATTTTTTAGACAAATTCCTCAACTTAGCCGAACATGACTATCAGCAGCAAATCCAAGCCGATTTAAATTATCTATTTCCCAGTCAGGACTTATTCCAACACATGATTGCCACTATCCGAGGTATGGTAGAGATTGAACAAATCGAAAGTGATAGACAGTGGCAAGCTACTGAAAATGAGCAAAGTCGCCAATTGCAAGAAGCCTTAGCCCGACAGGAAGCCGCCCAAAGAGAACAAAAATGCCAAGAGCAAGAACACGCCAAACAGCAAGAAGATAGGGAGAAAAAACGGGAAAAGCGGCTGCAAGATATTATCTTTGGTGTAGGTACAGCGATTGGTGCTGGGGGAATCTTTGGTTCCAGCTATCCCCTCACCCAAGATATTCCCATCCAATGGCGTCCCGATTTTTCGTTACCCATACATCCGTTTATCTGGTCAATTTTCTGGAGTATTATTTTCGGTATCGCTATTGGTTTGTTCGCTTGGTTATTCCTGATAATGATTAGAAAGTTACTCAAACCGTAATTTGTATTATACGGCAACAGATTTTATAATAGATCGAGCGGATGAGCATCAATGTGGGGTTTTGAACCTCAACCTAAGTAACCTAACTGTATAGCCTATTAGAACTATGGTATTGGATGAATTTACCCAATTAACGGCGAAACAGGAAAAATGTCCTTCTGAATTACCCAAAGCATTGCAAGCGTTGTGGTATGACAAAAGAGGGGATTGGCACAGGGCGCATGACATCGTGCAGAATGCCAGCGATAGTGATAGTGCATGGGTTCATGCTTATCTTCACCGCGAAGAAGGTGACTTAAGCAACGCCCGTTATTGGTACAGACGCAGTGGACAGTTACAATTTAACGGTGAATTGAATCAAGAATGGGAGTTTATCGCGTCTAATTTGTTGGATAAAGTCAACGCTTAAACTAAATTTTAGGGGCGGGTTTAGGGACTAAATTCAGATATTTACCGATAACGGAACAACAAAACCCGCCCTGATTCAGGTTTGTAGTAAGGGCTTTAGCCTAAAACCTGTTGGGTTTCCTTCGTCAACCCAACCTACAACTCGCTCTAATTCCTGTTCGTAGTAAGGGCTAAAGCCCTTGATTCTGTTAAATCTCTTTCATCAACCCACGATGGTGGGTAACACAGCAAAAATAGGGCAATAGATTTGACCATTGAATCGGGCGCACGTCGGTGCGCCCCTACGGTTTCTGGGCGTAAGCTTTGCCATACCACAACAACCTATTCTCCCAAAAACTGAGACTTTATATCCTCCAATTCCCGCTCAATTTGACTTTGGGTTTTTTGAGTATTAGCAGAACCTTTAGTCGGCGGTGTCGATTTTTGCGGCGTACTTTTAGATGTCGGCGGCTGCAAAAACTCAGATTTTAAATCCGCTAATTCTTTATCTAAACCTTTCCCATAGTGAGGCGGATTGGGCTGAGACTTAATTGGCGCTGAAGCCGGAGGAGATGCAGGCTTTGCCGGTTTAACCTTAGCCACAGGGATTTGAGACTGTAAATCCTTAAGTATCTCCGCCACAGATTGGTAGCGCTGATTCGTCGCATTGACTAACATCTTATCTAAAATTTTAGCCACGCGATCGCTCACTGGATTTTTCAACCCTTGTCGCCATACCCAAACCCCCTGATTGACATCAAACAAGTCGAAGGGATGGATTCCCGTTAGCAGATGGATACACGTCACACCCAGACTATAGATATCACTAGCAAACACCGCTTTGCCGATACTTTGTTCTGGCGCAACATACCCCACCGAACCAATAACCGTCCCGGTTCTCGCTAACGCTGTACCTGTCGCCACTTTCGATGCACCAAAATCTACCAAAAATAGTTGCTTATCCCGATTTCGACGAATAATATTTTCCGGTTTAATATCGCGGTGAATCACATGATGCTGGTGAACAAATTGTAAAACAGGTAACAAATTATTCAACAGATCACAAATTTGGGCTTCTGTAAATGCGCCTTTCCTTGCCAACTCCTGGGCTAAATCTTCGCCCTCAATAAACTCTTGCACCAAATATTGATGGCTATCTTGGGAAAAATACGCCAACAGTTCTGGAATCTGGGGATGTTTACCCAACTCATCTAATCGTACTGCTTCTTGAGTAAATAACTGCGCTGCTTTTTGTACCGTACTGGTTCCCTGCGCTTGGGGGAAAAACTGCTTAATCACACAAGGGGGATGAGACGGTTTATCCTCATCCACCGCTAAAAACGTGCGCCCAAAACCCCCTTGTCCCAAGGGTTTAACCGTTCGATAACGTTCCTTGAGGCGTACTTTTGACCCACAGGTAAGGCAAAATTTGGTTCCGGCGGGATTTTTGGGGTTGGTACAGTTAGGATTGAGACAGTAACTCATGGGGGTAGTTGGCAATTCAGCGTTTATCTCTATTTTGCCTCTAAATGAGGAGTAGTTTTTTTACTCTTATCCTTTTACCCTATTATCCTATTACTTTGTTCCGTCTCAACTTAATTTCTTTTAGGATGCTACGATTTCTTGTCTGAGTACATACTTTCCCGGCTCACAGCATAATCTGATAACAGGGGTGAATGGTACTCATGACTTACAGCCCACAAATAAAAGGCTTGTGCCAATTCTTCTGGACTTGCTGTTTCATATAAAGGAAGCTGCACCTGTTGGAGTTGGACTAAGCGCTTAAGAATTGCATCCAAGTAGGGTTTAATCCCCTCTGGACTTTTTGTGGTTAACAGTGGACTCGGCAGTTCGTGCTTACCCAGTCAGGGTCATGTAGATAGGTTGGGGTGGGAAGTTTTGAGAAACCGGGTTTCTGCGCTAAATTTGGGTAAGGAGACAAAGATTGTCCTAGAAGCCCCCCGAACATCGCACGATAATCAAGTTAATCTGTATGGAGTTCTCGCCATGAGTTTATCCCTTACGCCAGAAATTGAACAACGGATTGCCCATCAATTAAATCGGGGACGCTACCAGTCGGCGGATGAAGTGATATTAGCCGCCTTGGAACTATTAGATAAAAGAGAACAATATTTAGCCGAACTCCGCCAGAAAATCGAAATCGGGGAAAGCCAAATTCAACAAGGAAAGGTTACAGATGGAGAACTTGTATTTAATCGCCTGCTGAACCGTTTACAGCAACAGACTGAGGATTCCTAATGGGGACTTATTCATTCTCTGATGCTGCTCTAGCTGACTTAGACGAGATTTGTGCATCCATGTCGGAAATAAACCCAAACTTGGCGATTCGATTTTTTGAAAAAGTCCGAGATAAGTGCCGTCAGTTTGCTCAATTCCCCAACATGGGCAAAACGTACAGTTCAATCAAAGCAAATCTCCGAGGTTTTATTGTGGAAAATTACATCATATTTTACTTTCCCCGACCTGACGGGATAGATATTGCTCGCATCATTAATGGGTATCGAGACTTAGAATCATTGAATATCTGAAATTATCAGGACATTCAATTTAAAGGAGCGTTCGTTTACTAAACACTGTGGTTAAATGACTGAAATTGTTCCTGAGTAATCCGCCCCGCTTGATACAGGGTTTGGGTAATTTCCGAAATCGTTAACACGGAATGCGCCTGATAACCGTTGTCCCTCAATCTATCCTTCACTCCCCCTTCGTGATCAATAAATACGACAATATCCTGCACGTTTAATCCCCCTGTCTCCAACTTCGCCGCCCCTTCCATCACACTCTTACCACTAATCAAAATATCATCCACGACTACTACCGTTTCCCCTGGTTCAAAGTGACCTTCAATCACTCGTCGCGTCCCATGGGCTTTCACCTCTTTGCGGGGAAAAATCATGGGGTGATGCAGGCGCAGGGATAACCCGGTTGCGGTGGGTAATGACCCATAAGGAATCCCGGCAATCCGGTCAAAGGTTAAATTTTGCAGAATCTCTGAATAAGCACTCAGCATTTGATGGAAAACTTGGGGATTGGATATAACGTTCCGCAAATCAATATAGTAGGGAAAAACGGCTCCAGATGATTGGACAAATTCACCAAATAAAATGCAGCCAATGTCATAAAGTTGGAGGATTAAATCCTGATGCGGATGTTGTTCTAGAAAACAGACATCCGCCATCCATAGGTCACAAGCAGAACCCTGTTTAATCTTTTCTCCTCTTACCTGATTAATCTCCTCTCGCAGGGGTTGTATCGCGGCGGCGGGTTCTTCTGTGGCTAACATATCCTGGGGAACTGGAATTAATAAACCCTCACCATTGGCATTTAACCCAGCAGCTAAAATTTGGTTAAGTTCAGCGCCCCCCTCCGCCCAGATACTCCGGGCTAAAATTAAGCGTTCTGGGGCAATTGCCCGAATTTTTGCCAGTAGTTCTGGAGAGGTTGTGCCAACTTCTAGGGCTAAATCTTCGGGTGCGCCCCAGGTTTTGGCTTCCTTCACCACTTGCAGATAAAGCGGTGTTTGGGGTTGGGGATACTGCTGTATGGCAACAGCCGCCGGATTGGAGGTGCAGCAGAGAATAAAGACGGCTTTACCAGGATAAATTAAAAAGGGTGCAACGTGGTCTTGTCCAGAATAAGGACTCAGCGTAACGGCATCAACCCGCCATTGAGTAAAAATGGTCTTTGCAAAAACAGTGCTAGTGTTTAGGTCTCCATGTTTAGCATCTAAAATAACCGGGATGGAGTCAGGAACCGCCGCGAGTGTCTGTTCTAATAAGTTTAGTCCCGATGCGCCCAACGCCTTGTAAAAGCCAAATGTGGGTTTATACGCACAGACTAAATCCGCCGTTTGCTCGATAATGAAGTGGAGCCAATCCCTTAACCCATCAATGGGATCACCTGAGTGTCCTCCGGTAGAGTAACGTCTGGGCATCATTTCTGGGTTGGGATCGAGTCCGACTACCAGTAAACTTTGATGTTGTGCGATCGCGGCATTAAGTTTCAAGAAAAAGCTCATTGGGCTTTGCCTTTGGCAGGTAAGGAATAGGTCTCAATTACATACTCCAACAACCCCTCACAAGCATCAAGGAGTAAATCAATCACTTGGTTAAATCCCTCTGGACCCCCGTAGTATGGATCAGGAACGTCTCGTATCCGATGACGAGTGGCAAAATCACACATTAATCGCACCTTATCCCGATACTTCCCCGTAGCATCCAGGAACAGAATATCGCGTAAATTCTCCCGATCCATCGCCAAAATCAGGTCAAACGCTTCAAAGTCAGAGACTTGAAACTGTCGGGCTTTGCCCTTGAGGATGATTCCCCGTTCGCTGGCGGCTAGAGTCATGCGTTCATCGGGAGGAGAACCAATATGATAATCACCTGTCCCCGCCGAATCGCAGACAATGCTCTCCTGAAGTTCCGCTTGTTCAATTAAGTGATTCATAATGTTCTCGGCGGAGGGAGAACGGCAAATATTACCAAGGCAGACAAAGAGTAGTGTGCAGGGCATAGGTATAATGGATAGTTCTGTACAAAATTGGATGTTTAACCCGCGATCAGCAGTGACTATCACGTTTTAATGTCGGTCATATAGCCGCATCCGTGTTAAGTTTAGCAACGCAGCCGCCCGATTCTGTGATGATTTGAGGAAAATTATTTGATGTTCAAGTCGCGCCGCCGTCGCACCTACCGTAAGCGCCGCAGTCCCTTGCCGTTGCTCGCGATCGTTTTGGCGATTCCGATCGCCTTGATTCTCTTAGAATTGTCCACTCGGCTGTTGGTTGGTGTCATGGGCAAAAGCGCTGAGTTAGCTGCCTATGAGGGTGAACCAGCGATTGTGAATGTTTACCGCCTCAAGTTTTTGAATGACACGAACAAGCCTTATGATGGTTTATCCGAACAAGGGCGACTTGCCGCCCACCGTAGTCTTGGTGTAGGCTATCAGCTTGTTGGCGACCAAACCAGCAATTTTTGGCAGATTAATCCCCAAGGATTCCGCGACACTGAACCTGTTCCCTTAGCCAAACCCAACACTGAATTTCGGATTTTTTTGCTGGGAGGATCGACGGCGTTTGGTCAATGGAATCCCAGTAATCAAGCCACCATCGCTGCTCAACTGGAAGCGCGTCTCAATGAACGGGTTGCCCAACAGCAGCGTTCTCCGGAGAAATATCGACCAACAGACTTGCCCTTCTATAAACCAGATTTAGAAAAGGCGTTGGCATTACCTCCTAAGATTAAAGGCGGTCAATATCGGGTGATTAATGCGGCTGTACCGGGGTATGCATCGGGGAATGAATTGGCTCAGTTAGCGTTGCAGATTTTGCCCTATCAACCTGACGCGATCATTGTTTTGGATGGATACATGGACTTGCTCCTACCGAGCGATCGCATGGCAACGGATATTCCCCATATTGAATCCTTTCTTAGTAATGCCTCTGGGCATTTTTGGACGCACCTCAGCCAAGAGTTAACCTCTGTGGTGACCAACACCTATCTTGTCAGAGCCATCCAATACTGGCTAGTACGTCCCCAACCCTCGGTGAGTCGGCTGAGTTTAGCGGCGTTGAATGGTACAACCCACCTAGCCAACTATCTTCCCGCTGACTCAGAGGAACTACAAGAACGAGTTACCCGTTATCGCGATCGCCACAAGCAAATGATTCGCTTAGCAACTGGGGCATCCGTTCCCTTAATTATCGCCATACAACCAGAAATTACCGGTCGCGGTAACCAACAAATCTCACTCACAGAGAAGGAAATTTTGCTTGAATTAGGAGTCGTCTACCAACAACGCATCCAAGAGGGCTATGCCGCTTTAGCCCAATCGCTACAGCAGCTTCAGAACTGGTATCCCCAAAATGTGAAAACCCTAAACTTCTACGAAGTTTATCGCAATTTTTCAGATCGGGCGTTTTGGGATGCCATTCATTTGACCGAGGAAGCCAACCGAGTCATATCTGAGAGCTTATACCAAACGTTGAGTGCTTCACCCAAGCTGCAAGTACCTCCGTCTCGACCTATACCTTAATCTGAAGGATTGGAAGGAAAATATTAAAATTAACCATAGAAGCACTAAGACGAATAGCACTGAAATAAGCAATTTTAGATCACCCAAACCTTTGATATTCCGTAGGGTGGGCATTGCCCACCCTCATGCCAGTCAGTACCATTAGTAACTCAATTGAGGAGACAGATGAAATGACAATGGCTGATAGGTAAAAAATCATAAAAATTGAGGAGTTTTGTAAAGTTTATGTAAAAATCATCAATGAGACATTTTGTCAATTCCTAAAAATTGGTTAGTTGACTAAAACCTGGAGTAAGGAGATTAGTGAAAATCAATCCAACTATATTAAGTTCTGTAAATATATTTCAAACCCTTACATAAGACATAAGACAATCCCCAGGGTTAACTGTAATTTTTCCCACGTACTTATCCCTCCATTGTGGCATAAAGACCATTGTCTTGTCGGGTTAGCCAATCAACTCCGCAAGAGTAGATTCACAGATGTATAGATGCTGCCAAAGTCTGTCGGCTTGCCTCACAATAGGAATAGGATAGCAGCAATCACGACAGGGACTCTACTATGACTAGGGGTGAACACATAAAGCAACGGTGGGAGCAATGGCGCTCACATCTGCTACCTCAAAAACCTCGAATCTCGTATCTGGGTGCATGTATTTTAACACTATTCAGTTGCCTAGTCATCTACACGGTATCTGGTTCAGCTCAATCTCCAGTGGCGCCAGTTTCATCGTCACTGGTAGAAATCACTCAGGGATGGCAATATCATTGGGGTGATTTTTCTCAACATCAGACAAGCATTTCAGAATGGAATCAAAACCAGACATCTCCTGAACAATGGCAGTCATTTCAGTTTCCCGGAAAAATCCAAAAACCAAGCCATGAAAATGTCCAGATTCTGTGGTTGCGTGTTCTTTTACCCGCTGGAGAATGGCACTCTCCGACTCTCTATTTGGGCGCTGTACCTTATATATTAGATGTATACTTAGAGGATCAAAATCTCTATAGTCAATGGTCACTCAATGCTGCTAATCAAGCTATACTGACAGACTATAAATTACCCCTCGTTAAACTTGAGTCAGAATTCCAGAATCAAACTCTCTTGTTTCGGGTGTATGTCGGAGAAAATGCTTCAATTTATATCGGCTTATTTGATCGCGTTTTTCTGGGTGATCATAATGCTGTAATTAAACGCTTTTTCCAGCAGCAAACGGACTCAGTACTCGGTATTATATTTTTTGTGTTAGGAGTAATTATCCTCGGATTGTCCTTGAGTCGCCCCGAAAAAAAATCATACTTTTACTTTGGAATCTTGACGGCGATGATAGGTAGTTACACCCTATCACGGTCTTTTTTTATTCCTGTATTTATCACTTATCTAGAAGTACTGCGTTTCTGGGAATATACATCATTTTATCTGATTCCTGTGAGTGGTTGCCTCTTCTTTCAAGAAATGTTTAAGATGAGATGCCAGTCTATTATTCGTCATCTTTGGAAACTTCATCTTGCTTATGCCGTGGCGGCGTTTACTTTAGTCATCACTCACACCTTTTCTTGGACTCAAACAGTCACTTTGGCTCAATTTTTCTTTTTAGCCAGTGCGATAATTATTTTAACCAAGGCGGTGCAAATTTCTTTGACGGGTAACGTTGAAGCTAAACTCTTTACATTGGGGTTTAGTATGCTTACCCTATCTGCCATTAATGATATTTTGATTTATCGCCTAGAGTGGGTGAACTGGTATCAAAAACTTTATCCTTGGGGAACGTTAATTTTCATTCTCACTTTAGGGGTTATGTTAGAGCGTCAATTTATCCAAGCGCGTAACCTGCTACAAAACTATGCCATAGAGTTAGAAGCTAAAAATACTGCATTACGACAACTGGATCAGCTTAAAGATGAATTTTTAGCCAATACGTCTCATGAACTCAAAACCCCACTCAATGGGATTATTGGCATTGCGGAATCTTTGATTGATGGAGCGACGGGAACCCTATCTGATGCGACTCAGTTTAACTTGTCTCTCATTGTGTCAAGCGGTAGGCGATTGCACCAGCTTGTTAATGATTTACTCGATTTATCCCAACTCAAACACCATAACCTGCACCTGAATATAAAACCCATCGGAATTCGAGAAGTTACCCTTGTTGTCTTAACCATTTCTCAACCTTTGGTGGGTAATAAACCGGTCGAGTTAGTCAATAGCATTAATCCAGAGATTCTCCCTGTTGATGCTGATGAAAACCGTGTGCAGCAGATTTTATACAACTTGGTGAGTAATGCGATTAAGTTTACGGAACAGGGAACAATTGAAGTCTCAGCAGCGCCACTCAATGACATGCTGGAAATTCATGTGATTGATACGGGAATTGGTATTCCACCCGACAAAATTGATCGCATTTTTGAATCCTTTGAACAAGCCGATGGCTCAATTGCTCGCCACTATGGGGGAACGGGATTGGGTTTGGCAATTACGAAACAATTGGTTGAACTTCACGGCGGTATAATAAAGGTTGAGTCTACGGTGGGAGTGGGGTCACGATTTACATTTACTCTGCCTTTATCTCAGAGTAAGGCTGAGAATCAACCTTCCTTAAAACTGTCTAAGGTTCAAGATTATACGCCGCGAACGGTTAGCCCTGATCGTATTCTCATCGCTCAAGATGCGGTTATTACCCCAGAGGGGACATTCCACATTTTAATTGTGGATGATGAACCCACAAATCTTCAGGTAATTGTCAATCATCTGTCGTTGCAAAATTATGCGATTACTCAAGCTTCTAGTGCCTTGGAAGCGTTAGAGTTGATTCGCTTAGGGTTCAAACCGGATCTGATTTTGCTAGATATAATGATGCCGCAAATGACGGGGTATGAACTGTGTAAAAAACTGCGGGAACAATTTCTTCCCAATGAACTGCCGATTGTCTTGTTAACGGCGAAAAATCAGATTTCTGATTTAGTAGAGGGGTTTGCGGTTGGCGCGAATGACTATTTAACTAAGCCTGTGTTAAAGAATGAACTTTTAGCCCGAATTAAAACCCATCTTCGTTTAGCCAAAATCAATGCGGCTTACGGAAGGTTTGTCCCTTATGAATTTCTGCAATTTTTGGAACGAGAAAGTATTGTGGATGTGCAATTAGGGGATCAGGTGCAAAAAGAAATGTCTATTTTATTTGCCGATATTCGTTCGTTTACCAGTTTGTCGGAACAATTATCACCGAAAGCAAATTTTGACTTTCTGAATTCGTATTTGGGTCGTGTGGGTCCTGTGATTCGCCATTATCGTGGGTTTATTGATAAATATATTGGCGATGCGGTGATGGCATTATTTCCGCAGATACCTGATGATGCACTACAGGCAGCAATTGAGATGCAAAAACAAGTGGGTTTGTATAATGTTCATCGTCAAACCTGTGGGTATGAACCGATTGCGATTGGAATTGGTTTGCATACAGGGAGTTTAATGTTGGGAACGGTGGGAGAGTCTCAGCGAATGGATACGACAGTGATTGCGGATGCGGTAAATTTGGCATCGCGTTTGGAGGGGTTAACTAAGGTTTTTGGGGTGGATATTTTAATTAGCGAAGAAACGTTAAATAGTTTGACAAATGCTCACCATTATAGTTATCGTTTCTTGGGTCGAGTGACGGTGAAAGGAAAACGCCAACCTATCGCTATCTTTGAAGTGTTTGATAGTAACTCGCCGCCGCTGATTGAACTGAAGCGACAAACTCGGAGGGAGTTTGAACGGGGTGTGCATCTGTATGTGGAGAAACAGTTTGCCCAGGCGCAGCAGGTTTTTACTCAACTGTGGCAATGGGATGATCGCGATCGCGTGGTTCAATTTTATCAGGAGCGTTGTCAGCAAGCTGAGCGATCGGGAGTATCTGAGGTGGATATTATTATTCGTTAAGTGTTAGATAATAACCAATACCTGGCGGGGGGCGACCCAATAGAATTAATCACTGGGCGGTGTGAATTGTGTGCGGCGGGTAGCCCCTGCACCTTTCCATAGATCCCTAACCTGTTTTTGGAAAGCCTAGGGTAATTTCTGGGGATTTGCGGTTTTCAATTGTCTAAGACAGAAAATATCATTGAGGTATACAGCATTACATTTCAAGAGCTGGAGAGTTTTGCTTCAGCCAAAACATAGGGGGGTGAATCTATGAAAGTTACTATCGGCTCACAAGCCACAATTAATGTTTGTTCGACAATACACTGTCCTTTTTTCGAGAGTCAATGTTCTGCGTCTGGGAGTTGTTTGAGGTATTACGAATCCTGTCACTGTCATCTAGCCAGTGTGTTTGCCTTTGATTCGGATGGACATTGGTTGTTTGCCGCCAATGAACATGAACTGCGTCATAAAAATCCTTCGTTGTGGGAAACCCTGTGTCTTTAGACCAGGGAGGAACACGCGGTAGCGGTTTAAGAAGCATACCCCTTTCGGGGTGGAGGGGTATGGTTGCCCCTCCGGTTTTCACCCATTTCTGGGGTAAAGTT
>NZ_JAVJRX010000125.1:0-49796 GCF_040219735.1 Coleofasciculus sp. G1-WW12-02
AGGTAAGGTCACAGGAAGAACACCTGTTCTTAGGCGTCAGGTGGAAGCTCAGTAATGAGTGCAGCCGAGACGTACTAACCGACCGAGGGCTTGACCTTCTATATTCTCTCGCTGTGCAGTCTTGAGGGTTCTTCTCTCAACTAATCAGAACCACAAGCTTGTCTGGTGTCTCTGGCGCAATGGCACCACTCCGAACCCATCCCGAACTCGGATGTGAAACGTTGCTGCGGCGAAGATACTTTGGGGGTAGCCCCCTGGGAAAATAGCTCGATGCCAGGCTTCTCATTTTATTTCACTGAAATCCATAGAACCCTCTTTTCGTAATGGAAAGAGGGTTTTATGCTTTGGGAATACAAAAAGCGCACTGATTTATATTATGGGGCATTTGCCGGACATCATATGATTACTATCCAATACCTTCTGCAACGCCTGAACCAGTTTTGGCAACTCAATCGGTTTAGTAATATAGTCATCCATTCCCCCCGCTGAGCATAAGCTGTAAGCGCAATAATCCGAGGACGTTCGTGAACAGACCACTGCTCACAAATCTGACGAGTCGCTGTTAAACCATCCATTTCTGGCATTTCCACATCCATAAACACAACATCATAAGAGTGACTATGCAAAGCCTGTAAAACCTCTGCACCGTTACTCACGACATCAGCCTGATAGCCCAGTTTCTTTAGCAAAAGTACGGCAAACTTCTGATTCACCCGATTGTCTTCCGCCAGCAATATCCGTGTTTGATGGTTTTTTGTTAAAGGCGTGCTTTGCATGGTGTTCTGTCTGTTACGCTGGATTATTCCTCTCTTTATTGTGTAGGAAAGAAGGCTGTTTAGACATACGCCAGATTGCCGAATTCTCCATGCTAAATCGACGTAACTTTTGTTTATCTTTGTCTCGATCAGACGAATAAGTTTTCAATCGCTACTGACTTAGAGTATAGTTATCAGTTTCTGTTGTCATATCACCCTAACTTCTTGATTTATATCACTACTTTTGGGCTTAATCTTTGCTATGCAAAAGCTGATCAAATTCTTGCAAATTGGCATTAAAGACCAGATATTCCGGTTTCATCTGACCATGATATTGTTTTAGGAATAAACCAGACGGATGGCATGGGAAAAGAACGACTAACTTTCACCACGTTTTAATTTCTTGGAGAACTCATTACTAATCCCGTCTGATCAGCCGAGACTATCATATTTTAGGTGAACTTAGTGATTGTAGCAGTAGCAGTGACCAAGGCACATTAATATTAGGTATCAGCCCGGGGTACGTTCTCAGGGCGGGAAAAACCAGGGGAAGCAGGAAACGCAGAGACCGTAAAGATACAGGAGACTCACCGTTTTTGTCTACCAGTCCGTAGTGTTTAGCCAATTCCGCCACAATCTGCACCCGACCGGTTCGTCCCATCACTGTGGAATCTGCGGTTAGCGCAGCAATAACCCGTCCGGTGAGTAAAGGCGTTTCCCAGTTGTACCCCTCTTTTATGGCTGACTTTTTCGGGTCAGCCGCCGCACTTTCATCCATATTGGCGGCAAATTGGGAAAAGTTTTCCGTACCCACAATTCCGGGCCAAATTGAGAGGGATGCAATGTTATGGGGTTTGAGTTCAATCGCCATATCTGCGGCTAGGCGATCGCACGCTGATTTACCTGCACCGTAGGGTGGGCTAAAAATATAGGATAGACTACCCCAAGACGAGATAATACAGATAAGTCCTTGCTGATGTGGGGTCATCATCCGGGCGGCGAAAATACTGGCGACATAGTGGCTACGCAGCCCCACATTATTGCAAGCATCCCACAAACTCGGTTCACTCTCCCAGAAGGGCTTTCCCGCCGCCTCTGTTAAGGCTTGTACGCCAGCGTAAGCATTATTAACCAGTAGGTCAAGTTGTCCCTGTTCATCCTGGATACGCTCAAACAGCAAACGCACTTGCTCATCGTCACTGTGATCCACTTGGATGGGAATGCATACGCCACCTGCTTCCTCAACGGCTGATTGGGTCTCCTGGAGACTCCCGACACCATTGTCAGAGGTCGAACGCTCCAGGGTACGCCCTGTGATATAGACCGTCGCCCCAGCTTCACCAAGCGCGATCGCAATTCCCTTACCTAGACCCCGCGTTGCCCCTGTGACTAATGTGATTTTACCTACAAGGTGTTTCATCATTGTTTTTTTTCAGTTTATCTTGGCAGCACTTCAAGTGATGGCGACCTGAAGGGGTGACAAGCAGCTCAAAAGCTTGGCAGGCAAAGCATTTCCCCCCTCAAGCCTCAAAAAGATGGTAGCTTATTGACAGGATTATTGAGAATGAATAAGCGAATGAGAATGATAATCACCCAGGTGACACTCCAGGAGTATATTGATTGTCTTTAATCTTTTTCTTGTTGCCAAAACATTACCCAGCAACGGCTAGATGGATTTCGGGTCTATCCGTGCGTGAAGCTCTCGCTATCGCGTTAGCGAATCGCGTCAGTTTTTTAGTTACTGCTCAAGTTTAAGAGCAGAATATTGCTACCCAGACTCTTGAATTGTTGAATATTTTGGGTTAAAATTAGTCAAGAATAGAATGGGAATCATGACTTGACAAAAATCCCATCCAATAGTCCAGGTCAATCCATAAAGACCAAGCCAAAAGTTGCTGTGTCGTCTCTGGCTTCTTGCTACCTCTTTGAGACGACAGACATATTTTTGTTGCTTTTGACAGCGAGTTTTGTCACCTTTTAAAGAAGCGATAGTATAAGCCATTGCAATTAACAAGACTAAACGATTTAAACGTTCTATGCATGCCTTAGTTCCTTCTAGGTTATAGCCACCCGTCTTACAATCTTTGAACAAGGATTCTATACCACTGCGAGATTGATAAACCTGAATCACTTCATCAATACTACTAAAGCAAGTCAAAATGAACCAGCCTTGTTTTTCACATGAACCTCGATACTTCCGTTTCCAATAAGCGGCTAAATTAAAACGACCAAATCCCTTTTTCTTTGTATAATTAACTCCCGAATGAAATAACTTCATCCCCGGAGTTAAACCCAACTCACTTAGCTGTTGATAGTTTCCTTTTGATTGACGGATATAAGTATCTTGCTTGATCCGCAATGCAAAAAATACCTTCTTTGTCTTCAGCCAGTAGGCTAGTTCAACGCTGCGGAATTCCCGATCTCCAATGATAACAATTTGATAACGGGAAAGCAATTTTAAGACTGGACGAATAACTGCTATTTGTTCGGATATATTGCTACTGCCCGCTTTCTCCAAAAATTGCCAATATACAGGGAAGGAACGTTTTTTCCAAATCACAGCAATCATTAATAAGTTATTACTGTCCCATTGGGTTCTATCTATAGCCAGAATAACACGACTTCCGAGAGGAACTTGAGTTCTTAATATATATTTAAGTATCGGAAACCAAATTAATGGTAGACTAAGATTGGGAAGAACTAAAAACCTTTGCAGATGTTTCCTCCTACTTTGATAAAGGATGGGTACAGGAAAGAGCGCGGCTAATCTCTCAATCTTGACTTGTTTATGTACTTGCAGCAGCCAAAGTAAAATTTCTAGGGTGAGGAGTTGAGACTCACTTAGATAATTCTTAAGACAACTGTGATAGAATTGGGGTAGCATTATTTATTGGGCGGTTAACTTGAACCGAGATAGACCGCTCTTTTTTTACCATAAAATACATACATTTTTATTTAAGTTTTTGCAAAAACTCCAAAATGTCCTAACGGAAGCAATTCCACTCAGCCCCAAAATTGAAATTCCCTCACGGTGAGACTTTTCGGGATTTTTCTGTCGTCTTTTCTCCTGTTTAATCGCTCTGTGCTTTGTTTGTATCAGGGTTTCAAGCGCAATATTTTCTATTCCCTTTAATTGCGCGATCGCAAAACCTCTCTTTCTCCAGATTGCCTTTCTCCACAACCCATGCCTGACAAGGGGTTTGAATCGCCCGCTTCTTCGACGCGATCGCACGCCGCCCCCAAAACCTTGTGACCTGAAGGGGTGCTGCTGAAGGGGGGAGTATTTAAGGATTAAAGATAACCAACTGACTCTTGGATCGTCACCCAGGTGATTATCATTCTCATTCACTGATTCATTCGCAATAAACCTGTCAATAAGCTCTCATCTTTTCGAGGCTTGAGGGGGGAAATGCAATGTAAGCCAAGCTATTGAGCTGCTTGTCACCCCTTCAGGCGCAACACACTGTTCTGTGCAACTGGGAGTGAATAAATGGGCTTAAATCCTTGTCTGGCAAGGTTTCTGCTATTCGCAATCGCGCCTTTTGTGAGAAATGCGGGATCATGTGGCTGCGGTATTCCGAAGCTGGACTGATGAGACTGATGAGAGCAATTCGTTCCGTATCAATTTCTAACTCATGAGCATGGCTTTGGATATAGGATAGAGCCGCCTGTACATCCTCAAGTTGAGCCGGAAAGTGATACTGGGGAGCTATAATGTCGGCTAATATCAGGAAACGTCGTTCACAAATTGACAATGGATAATGACCTCTCCTTAAAAGAAGAGAATTGAAATTAAGGAAAATCTTTTTGTCAATTATCAATTATTAATTATCCATTGATAAAATCATTGTACTCGCTCATCCTCTACAGATACAGAAGTTTTGACTTCATTTTTAACGCTCACTGAGCGATTCAACTGACGCTCCAACTGAACCGATTTTCCTAGAAGTAATTCTCTAGCGCAATCGCTGTCTACGGGTTTTGAGAATAAAAATCCTTGACCATAATGACATTGCAACGCCACTAAAGGCGAAACTTGTTCTAATAACTCAATTCCCTCAGCCACCACATCCATACTCATGGTTCGGGCGAGGGTGATAATCGCTTGAACAATTTCCGAGTTTTCACCTAACGCACCAATCCGACTGATAAATGAGCGATCAATTTTCAACGTACTAATCGGAAAATTATGCAGGCGACTTAAGGAGGAATAGCCAGTGCCAAAGTCGTCAATACATAGATGAATTTGCCGTTTTTTCAATTCCAACAGTAAGTCTTTGACCAGTTCCGGATTATCAATAACCACACTTTCCGTAATCTCCAACTTTAAACTGCCAACGGCAATATTGGTTTCCTCCAAGATTTGGTCAATTTGCGCTAATAAATCCGGTTGCATAAACTGTTTACAGGACAAATTAACATTCATCGTCAAGGGTTGGGGACTTTGAAATTGCTGCTGCCAAACACTGAGTTGGCGACAAGCTTCCCGCAGTATCCACCACCCCATGGGAATAATTAATCCGGTTTCTTCAGCGATGGGAATAAATTCGGCGGGAAATACTAACCCGCGTTGCGGATGTTGCCAACGTAATAATGCTTCAAAGCCGGTAATTTGATGGGTGAGTAGGGATACAATTGGTTGATAATGAACTTGAAATTCTTGCCGTTCGATCGCACGCCGCATGTCGGTTTCAATCTGTAATCGATCAACCGTGGGACTCAACATCTGGTTATCAAAGATGGCATAGCCCGGTTTGCCTTGGGAACGGGCGCGATGCATAGCAGTATTAGCGTTACGGAGTATGTCTTCAGCCGACAAAATTCTGCGATCGCGACTCGTATTTAGGGCAATGCCAATGCTGGTTGTCATGAACACGTCCCGCCCTTCCAGGTTAAAGGGTAATGTCAAAGTTTGCTCAATCGCATCTGCCACTTGAATGGCATCACAAACCCCCTGAATCCCCTCTAGCAGGATAGCAAACTCATCACCACCTAAACGGGCAACGGTATCCGTGGAACGCAAGCAGTTTTGTATGCGCTCTCCAAACTCTTGCAGCACTTGATCCCCTAAATGATTCCCCAAACTTTCGTTCACGACTTTGAAGCGATTGAGATTGAGTAACACCACGGCAAATCGATAGGATGGAGAATTCCCGTTCTCCCCTTGACCCGGTTGGGCGCGTCGTCCGGCTTGCTGCAAGCGATCCATGAATAAGGCACGGTTCGCCAGTCCGGTGAGGCGATCATAAAAGGCATTAAACAATAATAGTTCTTCTGCTCGTTTGCGATCGGTAATATCTAAGGCATAAATGCGAATGCACTCAATTTCGGGAACGTAATGCAGGACTTGTTCGTAAACAATTTCCCCAATTTTTATTTCGCGTCTCAAGGAACTTTGCTGCTGCATCAACCGAATCATTGAGGGCATTTCTGCCAAAAATGGATGTTCAGCTTCACTATCTAATAATTCGGGCAACAAGCGCATGGCTTCTGGGTTGAGATAACGCACACGCCCTGCTAAATCAATTTCGACAATGGGATTGGGGGTCAATAGGGGAAACGAGGCTAAACGGGCTGTTTCTTGATGGGTGAGACAATGTTCGTTTTGATCCCGTCCGATGGCAAACAAGAAGTCAAGTTCACCGCTTTTCTTAAAAACCTGTTGGCTACGCCATTCTACCCAAAGTTCTTGACCCTCTTTGGTCAGGACTCCGGTTTGATGTACAGTGGGCGATTTTAATTCTGATTTTTCCCCACGGGTTTTGATTAATTTGGCAAAGGGTTTGCGGTCAACGTCTCGAAGAAACGTGGTCACAAAATCTGTTCCCCTCACTTCATCCAGGGTATAACCCAACGTTTCCAGTAATCTGGGATTCATCATCCGAGTTTTTCCCTGGGGGTCAATGGCGACAAAAAAGCCACCGTGGGTTTCGACTAAATTTTGATTAAATTCCTCTTGCTGGTGCAGTTGTTCCGTTAATTGTTGGCGTTCCATCACCAACCCCAACTGCATCGCGATCGCAGCCACCCATTCCATCCATTGGCGATCGCTGGGATGAGAGTGGCGGGTAAAAAATGTTAAGACAGCGAGTAAGCGATCATCGAGGAGAATGGGGATCGCGCCTCCAGCTTGAAACTCTTGCGGCTGATCCGTCGCGCTAACAAGAGTGAATTCGGCATCAGGATCAATCCCATCTGTCTTTGTTTGGTCAATCCACTCTGGCTGTTTTGATGTCCACACCCGTCCAGGTAAGCCGATATTGGGGGGAAATGTTAGCATTTCTCTGGTGCGTCGCAATGGTAGCAGATCACAGGGATCACCATACCAGGCTTGGCTACAGGTTAAACGACGAGAATCAGAAGTCGGAAGCCATGCTTCACCATAATCCCAATGGGTCACTTCACAGACGCGATGCAGCACCAGATCCAGTGCTGAGTGAAAATCTGGAACGTTGGTGATCGCCGGAATCAGAGATTGCAACAGACGGAGTTGTTTGGACATGCACTAAAACCCTTTTATCATAGATGCTTTCACCGGGCGCGATCGCGATCGATGTTGATATCGATGTGAATAATCGCACTTGTTTGATGCTCTACGATAGATGCAACCCTTACATCCAGCCTTAGCTGGAAAATTTTGAGCTATGAGTCGGTTGGGTCAGATGTTTAGTTCCTCAGTGTCTGATCCTTAGAGTCTTGACTGGGAAATGTTTTGTCTAGCCCCTAGTTGTCACTGACCTGGAACATCGCCATTGTTTGGTCGTTGGTTCGGCGAGCGCTCCCCATTTTGACCTAGCCCACCTTTTACTTATTTTCTATTGTTATAAATAATCCAGTATTTTTTTGTATGTTTAATCACTGGCTCAATTGATTTAAATCACAATTAAGCTGTGATGATTCTCTAGAAAACCACCTAAATCACCCTAACTTAACCAGGAAGCAATCCTAACTTTGATGAAGATAAACGGCGGGACAATTGAGTTCAAGACTTAATGAAAATTTATCCTGTTGCTTCAATTATACGACTTAAGACTGATGAAGTCTTGCTATTCAATCCTTATGCCAAGTTGCAGTAAGAAATAAGGTGTAAGGGAAAAGGAAATGATAACGGTGAGAGACAAACCTGATCTTAGGCTGGCTTGCTCGTTGAACCACTACAACCATCAGTAGGGACACGAAATGTCGTGCCCCTACTCTTCTATTATCCCTACAGTGCCACTGGCGTCGGACAAGTCACGTTAGTTCCGCCTAGCCCACAATACCCATTAGGATTCTTGGCTAAGTATTGCTGGTGATAGCCTTCTGCATAGTAGAACTCTGGAGCATCAACGATTTCTGTCGTGATTTCTCCATAACCCGCATCGCTCAGCGCTTTTTGATAGGCTTCTCGTGAGGCTTCTGCGAGTTTCCCTTGACTTTCGGAATAGGTATAAACTCCCGAACGATATTGAGTTCCCGTGTCATTTCCTTGGCGCATCCCTTGGGTGGGATTATGACTTTCCCAGAAAACTTTCAGCAATTGCTCATAAGTAATCACCTGGGGGTCAAATACGACGCGCACGACTTCATTGTGACCTGTCATCCCTGTACAGACTTCTTGATAGGTGGGATTAGGCGTTATCCCGCCTGCGTAACCCACAGCCGTAACAAACACTCCCTCTTGTTGCCAAAACTTGCGTTCAGCCCCCCAGAAACAGCCCATCCCAAACATTGCCATTTCCATACCATCGGGGTAAGGGGGTTTGAGAGGATTGCCGTTGACATAGTGGTTTGCTGGGACAGTTATGGGCTCTTCCCGCCCCGGTAACGCCTCTTCGGGTTTAGGTAAGCTGAGCTTTTTGCCAAATCCGCCAAATCCAAATAACACCATAGAATTACGACTCCGATTTTGCTGCCATATATTTACTTTACTTAATATTTTGGATTGGTGATTGGGGATTCGTCATTCGTCATCCGACAAGAAGCAAGCTACGTCATTCGTCCTTTGTTGATTAGGAAATCGCTCCCCCTGCTTCCTCTACTCCCCGGTTGTAAAGATTTGATGAAACGTCCTGATAGACACCGGAGTGAATGTAGTTTTGTAAAGACCCTGGGAAATTCCTGATAGCTGTCAGCCATCTGGCTGTGGGAGGCTTAATCTGGATTCCGAACCCAGAGCATTCTACCGATTGAGGTGCATACTACGATGATACTCCACTCACTTTGTGCAACGAACAATCCCCAAAAACCCTTAAAGCTGATCATTTGGGAACCGGCTGAAATAACTAACGAGCGCCTGAAACCCTTTTACTTCAAAACCAACTATCTTTGTGAGAATTTGACAGAAGCGATGCAGATTCTGGCTCAAATCCAGCATAGTAGTAGGGAGTTACTACAAGCAGCTTGATATCTTCTTGGTATGAATACCAGGGATTCTATCGGAATGTTAGATGGGGATGAAAGGTTCAATTTATTCATCTTCACCTTCCAATGTGGGTTGAATTGTGGCATGATTTTCCTAAACCCAAAAGTGAACAACCATGCAACCGAACTTGGCAAAACTTTTTTCGTGGCTATTCGGTTTCACCGCTTCGTCCCTGCTTTGTAGTGGTTTATCCGCTCAAGCCCAGACGCCAGACTCCGCCTACTATGGTTATATAACCGTTACTCCCTCTGACTCGACTCAATCTTCTGGCTCAGCGACCGATAATGCCCAGCCCACACTGGTTTTAGTTCAACCCCAAACTGTCGCCGCCGCCACTCCAGAGGTGGCACAAGTCCCTGTGATTAATCCCCTAAAAATACTGGGACGCAGTTATATCGGCGTAGGCGGGAATATTGGTCTGGATGGTGAGGAAACCAACTTAGGGGAAGGGTCTTTGGTTATTGTCACTAAAGCAGGGTTTGCTGATAATTTCTCCTTGCACAATGCGGTCATGTTTGGTGACGAAACCACTACAACCGTTGCCCTTAGCGCGAATTTTCCAATCAAGGCTCCAGTTACCGGACAAACGATTGTGATTCCTTTTGTTGGAGGAGGTGTGCTGCTGCAACCCGATAAGGACTGGGAAGCTGATCCGTTGGTTTCCGGTGGTGTCGATATTCCCATCCCTCCCCGATTTACCGGAACAGTGCGTGTCAATGTGGTATTTCCTGAGGATGATGAGACGGATGTGGGACTTGTTTTAGGTGTAGGTTACAATCTGAAGCTGTTTTAGGGGTAGAAGATAGAAGGGTAACGCTCCCTTCCGAATAACTACTGGTATGATAGACACACTCGCCCAGCCAGAAATGATAGGTTATCGATTGAGCTATTTGTGGCAACTATTCACCAAGGTTTAAACAGGGTTCAATGGTGGCAATAACGGACTTGGCTAAGGCAGTAAGGTCATAACCGCCTTCTAAGCCAAATAAAATGCGGTGAGTCAGTTGCAAACAGTAATCAGTGAATACGCCAAAATCTTTGGGTTTCAGAGCGATGCTGGCTAGGGGATCATCGGCGTTGGCGTCGTAACCTGCACTAACGATGAGTAAATCGGGCTGAAATTCCCTGAGAAAGGGTATAACCCCCTGCTCAAACATGGGTTGGTATTCTGTGAATGCACTGCCTGGTGGCATGGGTACATTCAGGACATTATTGTATGAGCCGCGTTCGCGAGGGTGACCGGTGCCAGGATAGCAAGGATATTGATGGAGGGAACAGTAGGCAATTCTGGCATCGTTTTCCACCAGGCTTTGAGTGCCGTTACCATGATGAACATCCCAATCCAAAATGGCGACTTTTTGGATACCCGGTTGTTCTAGGGCATAGTAAGCCGCGATCGCAGCATTGGAAAAGATACAAAATCCCATCCCCCGTGGACCTTCAGCATGATGTCCAGGAGGACGTGCGAGGACAAATGCCGGGTTGTTGCTAGTGAGAACCCGATCAACCCCATCTAACCAAGCGCTGATGACTAACAGGGCAATATCATAACTGCGTGGAGAAACCCTGGTGTCGCCATCTATCATCCCTCCACCGTCGTGGGCAAGTTGTTTGACTAAATTGATGTAATCCGGGTCATGAATTTTTTGCAACAAAGGCATTACAGGACGACTTTCTACGGGTGTAGGTAACTGCCAATCCACAAGATGTGCCCAGGGTGCAGCGTTTAAGGCATTGACAATAGCTGTCAATCGTTCTGGGCGTTCAGGGTGGAATTTACCGTTGTCATGATTAAGAAATTCGTCGGAGTAAATAACTGGAAACATAGGTTCAGTAGAATTGGCAGCAAATGAGTGCTTTCTATAATTGTATAATTATTGGTTCGGTAAGTAGTCGGATAAAATTAACGTTGACGGTTGAAATTAGGGAACAGGGAACGGGGAACTCTTAACAGTAAGGATTTGACGCTTGTTAACATTTCTTAGTACAGTGGACAGAGTTTATGTTCAGGTACTTAGATTTATAGATAGATTGCCTAAGTGACTCGACATTTCTCTATTTCAGCCATCGGCAATAATAAGGTATCCTCAATCTCCTGTCGCACCTCACGACTGACATAACAATCACTATTGAGACAGTCCACTAATAATCGATTGGCATCATAATAGTGCTTGAGAAGTTTATTTTGCTGAGAGTTAAATTGCCAAGGATAACCAATCTGGCGATACTTAATAATCGCAGCCGACAATTGTTCTGTCCAAGAGATACCATGAGTTTGCCACCATTGCTTAAACTGCCACTCATTCCCATGTAGATTGAAATCTGGATTAGGGAGTTGTTGCTTGAGTTCCTGTAAGGCTTTGTCCAACCTGGGGTCAAGATTCAGGGCGCGATCGCACGCCAAAAATAATGCTCCTCTCATGGCGTAGGGACGATCCGCTAATCCCAGAACCAGCTTAGACGCCCGTTCAAAGGTCAAGGATAGCAGTTCATCCAGTCCAATATCTTGGGTTTGGCTAGATCCTAACAGTAGAAGATGGTGGAAATGGCAATCCAGGACACCAATCAAGTCTGATTTCCGTTGCGGAGGAGTGGGGTTGTGTTGAGAATAATAATTCCGGGCTAAATTAAAATAAAATGCCCGCACCGCTGCTGGTTTATAGGGAACGTGAACGGTATTTGATTTCCCATGCACCCACTGCAATAACCGTTGCAATTCCGCATCTGTAGCCACTAATTGATCAATTTGCTGTTTCATCAATTGTAATAAATAATCCGCCGACTGTAACATCCCCACCGAGAGGAAAAAGACTTCTCGCCAACTTTTCTCGGTGATGTGGCTAACAAGCGATCGCAGGGCATTTTCTAAGGTTTGGGGATTTGAACTGGTGACAATCTTTCTGGCGGTAAAATATTCCTGAAACGTGAGATGGGAAAAGGAATAAATTTCTCTGGCTCTTTCCACTAAGAGTCCATGTTGGGCTTCGATGGATTTGAGAACGGCTTCACTATCTAATTGTAAGGCATCGGGATCGGTTTCGGCATCGGGTAAGTTACGGATATAGTCAGCAATATAATGTTCAACTTGGCGTTGCTTGAAGAAATAATCTTTGCGTTCAAAGGTGGTAAAGGCAATCTGACTGAGTAAGTTTTGTTTGCGTTGAACGGATAGTTTTTTATAGACCTGATCTCGGATAATTCCCCGTTTAGCGTCCCATTTCAGTAAAAGCGTAGCAATCCCGCGTTTATATAATTCCGCTCGGTCTGCGGGAAAGTCGCCAGAATCTTCAAATTCTAAACAGAGTAAGGTTAAGAGTAAGGGGTTGGTGGCTAATTCTTGAATTTGGGGATTAACTTTAAGCTGTTCGATGAATCGTTCGCCTAGATCTAAGTCTTTGGTTTTAAACCACTTCTCCACAAAGGTTTTAATCTGTTTTCCATTAAAATCAGCTACCTCAACTTCGGTGAATTTATCAAAGGTATAGTCTTGGGCGGCAATACGGCAGGTGATCACAAATTGATTGTCACAATATTGATGAGAAAAATATCGAATTTGCTTAATACAGCGATTGGCATCATCGTCTAGCATTTCATCCAAGCCATCGAGTAAGATTAAGCACTGTCCCGATTGAATGAGTTGGGTGATTTCATTCCCGGTAATGTTAACACTAGAAAAGTGTTGAATTAGGAAGTCGAGGAAATCGGGTTGATCGGTGGCTTCAGCAAAATCTTTAATCGTCAGGCAAATCGGGACAAATTGGTTCATAAATGTACCAAAACTGCACTGAATTGCCAGATACTTGAGAAACGTAGTTTTTCCCGAACCGGGTTTACCCAAAACCATCAGTTTCGGATATTTTTCCACCGCTTCAAGTCCCGGTAATCGTTTGGTGTTGATATGATTAAGTCCCCAGTGATCAAAGTCTTCCGCTTCGGGGTCAAACCCTCGGAGTAAATCGGCAATTTTTAGTCGTCTCCTCCCAGTGATTTTCTCTAAGATGTTGACGTTTGTATAGATGTCACTAATGCCTATCGGGTGAGTCATATCCAGAACTCGCATTGTGCCACACCGTTGTTGGATGAGGGGACGTATTTTCTGGCGGACATTTTGTACTAGAGTTTCTATATTGTAGTCTTGGATGGTTTGTCGCTCTAATCCTAACGTTTCACAAATTTCCTCAAAATTGATCGAGTCTACAGGTTTACCATTAAAAAAGCTGTGAATTGTAGACAGCGATAATCCCAGCGTATTCGCCAAATCCTGCTGACTGGAGTAACCGCGACGCCTTAATGCCTGTCTAACGGTTTTTTTATGTTCTGGAGCAATTTTGATTCCCCGTGGCATTATCCCATCGAGATCACTTTATTGTATAATACTGCTCTTTTTTTCTGACGTGGCATAAGTCAAGCAAACTCAAGCATTTCTCAAGCAGAATCTCAAGCAACCATCGGCTTTGATGATAGGGAGAGGCGATCGCACTACTGTGACAGAGGCGATCGCACTTGCTCAACCTGTACATTACCACTGAAAGGTAGTAACAATGTCTAGTTTAACCACTGCCCACGGTGCTACATTCATCGATCAATTGCTGCAACTGTCTCAGGTGGATAACATTTGGACGCGGATGTTTAGTCAGCCATCGGAGACTAATCAAAATCCGCAGCCAAGTGCTGAATCGGTTGCACCGTTAGCGAAGGAATTACCCCTGCGGATTCTCCTGGCGGAAGATCAATGGGGCGATCGCACCGTGGCGTTACGAGTTTTGCGATCGCTAGGCTATCAGGCGGATGTTGTCGGAAATGGATTGGAAGCGTTAGAAGCCTTACGCCAAAACCATTATGATGTTGTCTTAACTGATGTGCAAATGCCACAGATGGGGGGTTTGGCAATGATGCGCCGCTTATGCCAAGAATGGTTACCGGAACAGCGTCCTTGTATTATTGCGGTAACATCTGATGAAATGCCACAGGTGCGTGAGGAATGCTTAAAAGCCGGGATGAATGAATGTTTGAGTAAGCCATTGGCAGTTGATAAATTAGTTGCAGCGTTAAGGATGTGTCAGTTTTGTGGCGATAGTTGTGAGTTAGATTAAAGGGTATCATCTTTGGGTTATCAGAGCATTGGCTAGTCGAAAGTGCTGCTGTTTACATTTGATTATCAATGCATCTACTTCTTTGTGCTGTTTGATCAAAAGCAATAGTTGATCTGGATTGGGCAATAGTTCAGCAACTAATCGAAATACTTCTATCCAAGGTTGATGAATGGAGTTGAATAATTTAAATTCATTTTCATCTTGCAATATGACACCAATCGGACGGCGATTTTTCTTACAAGGCTGTGCCGCACTGGGAACAGTTTTGGGGGTGAACGCTTGCCAAAACCGTTCTCCATCTGCTAGAACTCCAACAACCTCTGATTTAGGATCTAGGTCTTTGTCTTTAGAATCCGTCACCATTGGACCAACCCATGGTCAATCCCCAACCCATTTGATGGTGTGCTTGCATGGCTGGGGGGCTAACTCTCAGGATTTAGTCCCATTAGCCTCGGCATTAGACTTACCCAATGTCCAGTTTCTATTTCCCGATGCTCCGTTTCCTCATCCCAATGTCCCCTGGGGCAATGCCTGGTATGCCTTAGAAAGCGAAAATCATTGGGGGCTAGAGGAAAGTCGCCAAAAGTTAATCGATTGGTTAACGTCTCTGGAAGAAAGTACAGGTGTTCCCCTATCCCGCACCGTTTTAAGTGGATTTTCCCAAGGGGGAGCGATGACACTAGATGTGGGGTTAAGATTACCCTGCGCCGCCTTAGTTGCAATGAGTGGCTACTGGCATGATTCAGCTCAACTGACGCGGGAATCGTTACCTCCAGTTTTGATCGTGCATGGTAGACAAGATCCGGTTGTGCCTGTGAGTAAAGCGCAACACGCCAGAGATAATTTAAAGGGGTTGGGAATCGCGGTGACGTATCAAGAATTTGATATGGCGCATCAGATTCTGCCAGAAGTTTTGGTGTTGGTACGGCGTTTTGTGCTGGATGTTATTGGCTCAAGTTCTGTATCTTGAATTTGAAAACGTTTGAGCATTTTTCATCCGCTGCACTACCCTAATTAATCGCAGAACCGCTTGCGCTTTCTCAGGTAAAACAGGGGAACTTTCTTTGAGCTGAGATAGAGGAACTTTTGTCTCTCAATGCATTTGGGTATAATATACGCAGATTTATTTTTTTGTCCAAAGTCCAAAGTGGGTTCAAAAAGGCTGGTAGCGTAGAGAAAAGTGAAGACCATTCTCTTGCAGCGAATCCCCCTGATTGTTTACCTCCACCAAGGGGATGCCGTAATCTAGGCGCAAATCCAAACCTGAACGAATTTGCCACCGCAAACCAAATCCCAGACTAGCAATTGTGGCTGGGTCAGGGTCAGGATCTTGATTATTCCAAGCTGTACCGATCGCAAAAAAAGGGGCAAGTTGTAGCTGGCTAGGGTCTGATGTGAGGGGAATGCGAACCTCAAGTGAACCTAAAATGCCGTTATCCGCAACCCGCTGATTTTGCCGATAGCCTCTGACTGAATCGACTCCACCGATACTGAACCGCTCTAGAGAGAGTAAAGAATCTGGGGTTAACTGAGCATTCACTTGCGTGATCAGCGTCGTTCTCGGTGACAACCGTTGCACCCATTGGAATTGTCCAAGCCAGGAAAAAAATCGCCCGTCAGTCCCGGTGTTGTTGATGGTTGCATCAAAGGCATCTAGCCCGAGGCTAAACTGAGACCGGGCGGCTAAGATGCGACTGGGTTCACTACGGTCTACCCAATCTTGAGAAAATCTGAGTACCGTTACCTTGGATTCACCGTCTTCTGGGCCAACTGAGAAAGAAAAGGGTTCGTCGAGTAAGAAGGTTTGACTGCGACGCAAGTCTAGGGCTAAACTCAGGGCAAATTCCCTCTCTGGCGATCGCGATATCGGTTGGCGAAAATTGACAGAAAAAGTGCGAGTTTCGCTTTCGATATCAAACTCCTCGAACTCATCTTCGATAATGCTGCTGTCGCTGTTAGCGTAGCGTACACTCAGAGTGCCATTGCGGGCATTGATGGGGATAGCATAGTTGATATCGTAGAGGTCGAGTCCTGCGGTGAGGCTGTATTGAGTTTTGAGGCGATCGCCAAAACCCAAGAGATTATCATGGGCAACAAATAGGCTGGTTTGTAGGGAACCGATACTGGGAGATTGGTTGTTGGCGGTAGAAACGCCAGCGTGAAAGGTGGGTGATTCTTTGAGTTCGACTTGCAAAATATTGCTACCAGAACGGCTTCCTGCGGTTAACTCGGCATCCACTTGATTGAGTAAGGGGTCCAGTTGCAGCAGTTGCAGTGCTTCTTCTAATTGGTTTCGATTTAAGGGTGCGTCAGTGGCGAGTTCAAGGCGACTACGCACATAGCCTTCCCGCAGATGATTTAAGCCGTCAATCTCGATCCGTTCTAAGTCACCCTCGACGACTTGAATTTGCACAACACCATTACTAGGGTCTTGGAGGGGTAAAAATGCACCGGAGGTGATGTAGTCTTGGTCAAGGTAAAGCTGAGTAATCCGAGAGCGCAGCTCCAGCAATTCTTCAAATGTTACCTCACGGTTCTCATATTCGGCTTTTAACATGGCAATCTCATCGTGCAATACGGTATTTCCTAGCACCTCTACTTTTCTGACAAAAAACGGCACATTGGATGGAGTTGTCACCTCAGGGAGTTGGGGAGAGGAAGGAGTTTGTAGACTTGGTTCTGGTGGCGATGCTGGGGATTCTTCCGGGAGAGGAGGGGGGGAGTCGGAGGGGTTGGGAATGGTTTGCTCAATCCTCTCTGGGGTGGTGGGAGGAAGGTTCACGCCTGGGGGTGGAGTAGACTGAGCAATTGTTCTCAGAGTTAGACCCGTGATGGTAGAAATGCTAGAGCCTAAAATTGCCATCCATCTCAGTGTATAATTCATGTCTCTAGAGGCTGAATTACTAAATCCGGGTTAACCACCCCCTTTATGGTGGAGACAAGGCAACAGGCAACAGGTAAACCAAGGTATAAAGGGGGTTACAAGGGCGGATTTGGTATTAAACAAACGTAAAGTCCCAAGAGACAATAACATTGGTAGTGTCTTGTACTACAGCGATCAGATCGCTCTGATAGTAGACTAAGGTATCGGTCGCACTGCTGCCAGACCAGTTTTGGAAGCCCAATGAGTAGTCACTCTCACTACCATAAGCCTGGAACATATCTCCCTCAGCCCAGTAGAAATCCGTAACTGTAGCATATCCCAAGCCTAGATAGAACGCCCCAGAGGTATCCCCTAAAACAAATGTATCCGCTCCATCAGAAGCACCTTCAACGCCGGGTTGGGATGAACTGTAGTCTCCGCTTAGGATATCGTATTCTCCCGTATTGCCACCATAGGCATTGAGGCTGTCATTACCGGAACCGCCAACTAATGTATCGGTTCCCGTTCCGCCAAGTAATGTATCATTGCCAGATTCACCATATAGGTTATCGTTACCGGAACTGCCACTTAAGTAATCGTCCCCAGAGAAACCTAAAAGGGTGTCGTTACCTGAACCGCCATACAGGTTGTCATCCCCAGTCCAGCCATCGAGATAATCGTTGTCAGCTTCACCGTATAGGTTATCATTACCCGAACCGCCATCTAAGTAATCGTCCCCAGAGAAACCTAAAAGGGTGTCGTTACCCGAACTACCATACAGGTTGTCATCCCCAGTCCAGCCATCGAGATAATCGTTGCCAGCACCACCAGAGAGATAGTTGTCTGCCTCATTGCCGATGATGGTATCGTCGCCAGCACCACCAATCGCGTTTTCAATCACCACACCATTGGCGATAGTGAAACCGCCATAAATGCCTTCAACGGCAGATATGTAACCACCTGCATTGGGTCCGACTAGTGGCGCATCATTGAGATTGATAGTAGCATCAGCGGTGGCAGTAGCCGCTGAAATTGTATCGATGCCGCCTGCATCCCAAATGCTGGAGTAGAATGTGCCGGAGGTATTGCTAGTAGGTAAGAAGTAGGTATCATTGCCAGTCTTGTAGGACATATTTGCCCCATAGAGATACTGGATTGCGGCAATATCGAAAGCCATAGGACCACCTTGATAGCCATAATCCGTAATTCCGGTATAGTCGTTGGTATCTAAACCATCGTTGTAAGTCATCGTCGTCCAAACACCCTGATTGAGACCGTAATCTCCCGTATCCCAAGGAGAAGAAACCCCAGGATAGATACTGGAACCCCCCCCTGTATCGTGGGGATGAGCCAATCCCAAACCATGACCTAATTCATGAATCAGGGTAATAAATCCGAAGCCTCCTTGTTGCAAACCTTCTGCATCCCAACCCGTTCCTTGCCAGTTAAAGTAACCAATTCCTTCTCCAACGGTACCTGGGGGAGAGAATGCTCCTAAGTAGTCAACCTCAAAATTGTTGACTAAAAGAAATCCAAAATCGGCATTAGCATCATTGTCGGCGGTTTGGACAAAGTTGATATTGGCGACATTAGACCAAGTGGTCAAGGCTTGCTGCATTGCAGCCTCTTCATAGTCGAACCAAGGTGTATTAATGGTATCGTTATTGTAGTAATCATCATCTAGGGAAGCATCACTCCAGAAAGAGTAGGTGATTGTGTTGTCATTAAGTTTATTTCCTCCCCAGAGAATACCATCGATATAGGGATTAGAATGTGCCATGATTATCTCCAAATCGTCATTGTTATCGTGTTGCGTAAATACGCTAATTTTTAGAATAAAAGTAAGACTTATATAATGCATTCACCATATCTACCAGTTTGATAGTATGGATAAACAAAGCTCTTTGCACGATTGAGTCAGTAAGATTGCTGAAAACTACAGTAAGATTGCTGAAAACTACATAAGTGGGGTCTGCTGTAGGGAGTCTTGTGGTGGGGAGAGGGAACAGGCAACAGGCAACAGGCAACAGTTTCAACCCTCTGTTGAGTTAGGACTTACGCAAATTGACGGCACAGGCACTACCTGTAGGGGCACGGCATTGCCGTGCCCCTACCATAAATGGCTTTACCAGCCTGCAAACATCCTCTACGCCTTGATATCTAAGGGTTTCGGCTTTTTGCAGCCAGCTCTAACTACTTAATCTATCAGTTCTGTCTAGCCGACTTATTCAGCAGACCCTAACTACATACTGTGGCTCAAACCTTTTGCCAAACATTCCCCCAGCCTTAAGAACACTCCCGCGCCATCACCAGCCGTCCATTTGGCAGTTGATACACTCCAGTTGGTTCTACAATTGGGTCACCCTTCTGCCAAGGACGAGAGGTACTCTCACTCGGTACAGCGCGTACCTCTCCAGTCGGATAAGGTAAAGCTGAAGCGTCGCCAGGACGGGTGGGTAAGTTCCCAGCGCCGGTGATGATGAATGTTCCCTCTTGTTCATCGGTTCGGACAATGCAGCTATTGGCAAGCAGATTGTCGGTATCAATCAGATTTTCGGGTAACTCGGTCAGGCTGTTTTGGATAAAGTCAAGGTTGGGTAAGGTGATGACTCCATCGACTGCTCCACTGGCATTAATATCGACTCGATTATTATTATCTAAAGTAGCTGGGTCAGTGCCTTTGGGGGCTGGACGGAAGGCGAAGCCGAAGAAAACAGGGGTTTTGAAGGTAATATCGCCGCCTCGACCATCACGGGCAAAGGCGAGGATGTCGCTGTCAGCGAAGGCAATGAGCGAGTCGGTGGTGATGGTGATATTACCACCATTTTCGACACCACTGAAGACACTGGTGGTGATGTCGCTGTCACCGCGCAGACGAATGTCTTGAGCTGTGATGTCGATAGCGCCTCCAGCAGATTGCGTGGTGGCGGTAATAATATCGCTGTCAGTCGCTGTTAAGGTGTCCAAGACTTGGAGGGTAATGTTGCCAGCTCTGCTTTGTCCTTGACTCTGAGCCGATATCTGGGAATTATTTTCCAGGGAAAGGGAGTCGGTTTGGATATCAATATCGCCACCAATGCCTTTAGCATCAGGGTTGACCGCTGTGGAAATAGAGCTATTGTTGTCTAGGAAGACCGATTGAGCATCTCGCACCGAGATATCACCAGCATTTCCCCCTCCAGAGGTATTGGCATTCACTTGAGCACCATTGGTCAGTTCTAGGGAAGCAGTAGTCAGTTCAATCCCTCTCGAGTCCCCCTCAGCTCCAGGAGCCACTATAGTGAATACACCACTGGGAAATCCATCGCTTGAGTCCCCATCCAAGCGCACCGAATCAGTGGCGGTAATTTTAACTGCACCCGCATCCCCTACCCCTCCTGTAGAGGCATTCACGTGAGCGCCATTAGTTAGTTCCAAGGAGGTAGTGGTCAGTTCAATCTCCCCAGAATTCCCCCTAGCTCCCCCACCCACCCCGGTGAATACACCACTGGAAATTCCATCGCTCGATTCCCCATCCAGCCGCATCGAATCAGTGGCGGTAATTTTAACTGCACCCGCATCCCCTACCCCTCCTGTAGAGGCATCCACTCGAGCGCCATTAGTTAGTTCCAAGGAGGCAGTGGTCAGTTCAATCCCCCCAGAGTTTCCCTCAGCTCCTGGCTCCACCCTACTAAATACACCACTGAGAAATCCATTGCTATCTTCCCCATCCAAGCGCACTGAATCAGTTGCCGTAATTTTAACTGCACCCGCATTCCCCAACCCGAAGGTAGAGGCACTCACTTGAGCGCCATTGGTGAGTTCCAAGGAGGCAGTGGTCAGCTCAATTCCCTCCGAATTTCCCCTACCTCCCACACCCACCACACTGCCTACACCACTGGAAAATCCATTGCTACCTTCCCCATCCAAGCGCACCGAATCAGTTGCCGTAATTTTCACCGCCCCCGCATTCCCACTCCCGATAGTAGAGGCATTCACTTGAGCGCCATTGGTCAGTTCCAAGGAGGCAGTGGTTAGTTCAATCCCCCCAGAGTTCCCTGATGCTCCAGGAGCCACTATGGTGAATACACCACTGAGACGTCCATCGCTCGATTCCCCATCCAGCCGCATCGAATCAGTGGCGGTAATTTTAACTGCATCCGCATTCCTAGCCCCGAAGGTAAAGGTAGCCAATACCGCTCCCTCGGTCAAGAAGAGGGACTTAGCCGTCACCTGAATCTCACCCCCTGTAACACCCGCTACATTGGTAAAGCTGGCGTTCCCAATCAAGCTGTCGGCGATAGAAATATCCCCCTCGCTGTTGAAGGTGATATTCCCTCCCAATAAACCACTGGAAACGATATTAGCCCCCCGATTGAGAGTAATATCACCCTCAGCCTTTAGCCTGACATCGCCACCATTGCCAAAGTAAGTATCAGAAAGCTCAAAGGCAGAGGCACTAACTGTGCCATTAAGAGTAATACTGCTGCGAGAATCAATAAAGACAGAACCCCCGCCAAAATCATCTCTTACGTCAATCGAGCCAACAGTAATACCGTTCGGGGTGTCTAGTAATAAGTTAGGCTGATACTGATTCGTCAATAGGACTTTGCCCCCATCGGTGAAGTCAAAGACTAAGATATCGCCGATAGTGATATCTGCACGGGTTGGGGTATTCGGAAAATCTAAAGGAGGGACGAAAAAATCATTACCAGTTTCAGAGAAAAGTGGAACTCCGATCGCACTTGGGTCTACTCCCGCCCGAATATCCAACGTCGGTTCGCTTCTACCGTCAATATTTACAGTCGTGCCATCCGATAAGGTAACAGTTTCCTGTAAACCATTCGTGGGATCTGCCCCAGTAATAAAGACAAAGCCAGGAATCTCCACCTTACCCCCAGCGACAATATGCAGAGAACTTCCCGCGTAAGCACCAATCAACACATCTCCCATTGTCCGAATCACCGGGTCATTGGGACTCGACAAATCCCCCAAACTCCCATCCAACCGCTCTATCCGAAAACTGCCCCCACTCCAATAGTGAGCATCTCCCCCCACTTGAGTAGCACTTCGCAGCACCATATCCCCGCCAGAAAACAACCCACTATCGGGATGATTTAGGGCAAAAATATCCACCCCTTGATTCCCCTGCACCCACAACTGCCCTCTGGCTGCTGCCATAAAAGGTGCATCCACGCTATCCCTTATCCGCACCGTATTTTGCGCTGCCAGGGTCAAATCTCCCCCAGCATAGAGTTGACCCTGCAAATCCAAATTTCCAGCCGAGAGCGTCAAATCCTGCCCTACTGCCAAATTCCCAGCATGGGCAATCTCTCCACTTTGATTCGCCCCATACTGCAACCCCAAAGGTACACTCACCGTTAACAACGATGAGTCCTCTGGATTTGCTGCACTAAATAATGAGCCATCCTCAAACCCTATAGAATTCGCAGTAGTTGCCACAAAAGAACCCTCAACATCCAGTTGAGCATTCGACCCAAACAAAATCCCATGGGGATTGAGTAAAAATAGATTGGCAGCACCATCAACTCCCAACGTTCCCAAAATATTAGAGGGATTTGCCCCAGTTACCCGCGAGAGAATAGTCTCAATCCCTGCTGGATTGGCAAAATAAACCCGTTGTAATTCCTCAACATTGAACTCACTAAAGCTGTGAAACAGATTGGCACCTCGCGCTGCTCCCCCCTCAATCAAATCCGCTGGCTTTCCTTTCACCTCAGCATCAGGCGTGACGCGAGAACTCTCAGCCCCTAAAGTCGTATCTGGTTTAATCTGAGCAACAGCACATTTTCCCAAAAACGCACTAGCGAACAATCCCATTAGAGTGATTGTTCCACTTAGGGTTAAACCACTGGCTAGCCCTAACCTCCAGTATCCACTGCTCCTATCTTGAGTCATCATGGGCTTTATCTCCTTTGGGACAGCTCACTTGAGCGCTCACGGCAATTCATGCCATGAAAATGGTGATTCTTTTCCGAAAATAAAAAAAGGAGGAGTCAGTTGACTAATTGTACAATAACCGCAAACGTAAAGATAACTGGCTTGCTCCTAGTATTCAGCATAAATTTGATAGTCATATCAAGCTGGTTAAGAGGATTAAATCCAGGTATTTAGCACTGGAGAGTTCTATATAAATGCCCAGTCAACATCATAAAACCAGCGTCCATCGCCTTTTAGGAATTCTCTTTCTCAGTAGCCTTACCCTTTCCCTATGGCTCGGTCATCTTCCCTCCATTGCTCAACCAGCCGCACCGGGAAATGTAGCAACGACCCAATCTGGCAACGCCAGTCAACTCGTGCAACAAGGGGTTGAGTCTTACCAGACAGGAGATTATCAAGGGGCGATTGAACCCTGGCAAAACGCCTTAGAACTCTACCAAAGGACCAATAATCGCCTCAACGCCGCCATTATCCGGGAAAATCTGGCAAGAACCTATCAAAAAATCGGTCACATCGAGCAGGCAATCAGCTATTGGCAACAAGCCATCGCTGACTATCAAGAACTAGGTGACTGGCAGCAAATAGGGCGAATGAAAACCGAACTGGCTCAAGCCTACAGCCGCTTTGGACAAGCGAGAAAAGCGATCGCGCTTTTATGTGGCGTCCCTGATTCTCGCAAACAGGAGAGTTGCCCTGAAGGTAGTGCTGTGCAAATTGCCCAAGCGCATCACGATCGAGACGGAGAAATAGCCGCCCACGGGAGTCTAGGAGAAGCCTATCGCCTCAGAGGGGATTACGACCAAGCGATCGCCCATTTAAACAGGAGCTTAAAAATTGCCCAAGAGCTTAATCACCCAGCCTCTGGCGCTTCTACTCTAAACAATCTCGGCAACGTCTACATGGCTCAAGCTCAGCTCACAGAGGGTTATGCCAATTCTGCCCAGCAACGCGGTGCCAATACCAAGGCATCAGAATTTCGACAAGACGCGATTGAGTATTACCAGCAAGCTCAAACCCATTTTCAACAGAGTCTCCAACTTGCTCAAAACGACCAATTTGCTCAAATGCGGGTGTTACGCAATTTAGTTAAACTTTATTACCGCCCTAAACAATCAACCTTACCCAACGCCGCAAACAACGCGGCAACAACCCTCAAACAAGCTCAGAACTTACTCAAGCGGCTCCCCGATTCTCAAGATAAAGTCTATGCCGCCATCGAATTCGCTAAACTGGAGCAACCAATGACCCCAGTTGATACCACGTCCCAACACAGTCCCTGCGGTAAGCGTCTGCTAGAAGGACAGGCAGAAGAACTCCTCAATCAAGCCGTCTCAATTGCTCAACGCCTTCAGGACTCCCGTTCCCAGTCGTTTGCCTTGGGTGAATTAGGTCATCTCTATGAATGCCACCAAGACTATCAGAACGCCCAAGAATTCACTCAAAAGGCGCAGTGGGTGGCGGACAAAAATCAATCGGCTAAAGATAGTCTGTATTTGTGGGAGTGGCAGGCAGGACGCATTTTCAACGCCCAAGGAAATGAAACTGAGGCTGTCAAAGCTTATGAACGAGCGATCGCGACAATCAATGATATCCGAAATGAGCTTCTGATTGCCCAGCGAGACTTACAGTTTGACTTTCGGGATGCGATTAATCCTCTCCACCGGGAGTTTGCTCAGTTAAGGTTAGAGCGTGCTGCTTTGAAACCAAGAGATAGTCAGGATTATAAAAAGGAGCTAGACTCTGCCCTCGAAACCATTGATTCCCTAAAACTCGCAGAACTGCAAAATTACTTTGGGAATGATTGTGCCTTGACACTCATCAGTCAGGAACGGGTGGAGGAACTGGTTGGGGAAAACACCGCTGTCTTTAGCTCCATTATTTTAAGCGATCGCACCGCGATTCTGGTCAGTCTTCCCAACGGTGAAAAGCGGCTGAAGTGGATCGACGTTGATAGTCAGACGCTCCGGGATGAAATTAACCAATTTCGCCGGGGACTAGAGCGCAGACGTGACATTACCTATAACCCAAAACCAGCCCAGGAGTTGTACAACAAGATTATTGCTCCTTTTGCCAATGATTTAAAGTCAGCACCGATAGAAACTCTCGTTTTCATCCAGGATGGCATCTTACGCAGCATCCCAATGGCTGCCCTTCACGACGGTAATAAATTCTTGGTGGAAAACTATGCCATTGCCACAACCCCCAGTCTTAACCTGACCAATCCCCAAGCCTTGAACCGTCAAAACCTTCGCGTTTTAGCCTTAGGTTTAACCCAAGAAAGTGAAGTCAATGGGCAAACGTTTTCAGCGTTGACCAATGTTGAAACTGAACTCAAGGAAATCGAGACTCAATTTCCCGGTAGCCAAACACTCTTGAATGAGGATTTTACCCCAAAGCGCATGGAAGAAGAACTGAGTCAAACCGTTTACCCAATTCTTCACATCGCCACCCACGGTCAGTTTAGTGCGATTCGAGAGGACACCTTTCTCGTCACTGGCAATAACGACAAACTCACCCTCAATGATCTAGAAAACATCATCAGCCGCGTTAGTCGTAAACCCGACTCTGGCGAATTGCTTGCCCTCACAGCTTGTCAAACAGCAGTCGGAGATGACCGAGCTGCTTTGGGTTTAGCGGGCATTGCCGTGCAAGCCGGTGTCAGCAGTGCCTTAGCTTCCCTTTGGTTTGTCAATGATGCCTCCACGGCTCAGTTGGTGACAGAGTTTTATGCCAACTTGCGCCGTCCCGGCGTGAGCAAAGCCGAGGCTTTACGTGCAGCTCAGCGAAAACTGATTGAGGCGAAGGACACAGAGGAGATTAATGACCAATATGCCCACCCCGCCTACTGGGCACCGTTTATCCTCATTGGCAACTGGCTTTAACTAGGGTCTGCTGTCGGGAGTTGTGAGGTGAGCAGGTGATGGGGAGATGGGGAGATTGGAAAATTGTGTAGGGGCGGGTTTTACTACTATCTTTTCGGTTGCATCCAGATGTGACTAAACCCGCCCAGACCGTCCATGTTTGGTCTCTACAATAGTTTCTAGACTAGAGCAAATATTAATGCCACTCAAAGCCTTGATAGCTAATGGTTTCGGTTTTGTGCAGCAAGCCCCAATTACTGCAAATTACTGGCGATTTGGCTTAAGTCCTCAATCCGTTGATACTCCTTCTCAGTTTCCCCGTCAGTTAGTCCTGCTTCCTCTAATTCAGCCAGGTTTTCTAGCAAGGTTGAACCCACCTCTCCCAGCCTGGATTGGTCAGCTAACTTGAGCGCTTCACCTAAAGCGTCGTACCATAAACCTGCCTTAGCATAGAAATCAGATTTGTTTGAGCCATCGACAAACGTACCTTCCAAAGCCGAAGGCATCTCTACAACCTGAACCTCTGCGCTAGTAATTAAATCCTCCGATGGGCTATCAGGGTTACATATGATGGTGACTTGCCACAGATAAGTGCGACCTACCTTAAGTTCTGGTTTGTCTTCTGGTAGGGTTAATGTCATAATCCCTGGCGAACTCTCCCATAAAATTGGCTCACCGATTTGGGATTCACCGTTCGAGCCATATTCATAGAGCCGGAATTCTATTTGTTTGGTGGTCGAGTCAGGAACAAACCAAGCAAAAGTCGGGCGAGTTGAAGCTGTTTGTCCAACATGACTCTGAGGCGCTAGGGCTGTTAGGGGTATCCCTTTACCTTCACACCCACCTCTGGGACCTGATTGTCCTGTATAGTCACTTGGAGGCTCCTGATCGGCAGGGGGTACATAATCAGCTAAAGCCGCCGGAGTTATGACCAGCGATAAGCCTAAAACACAGCTAGTTACCAGTCTACTATTGATGTGCTTGCTCAGAAATTCCAGGGTTTTAGTTTTCATAATCTCTGCTGCTAGCAATTTGGGTTAAAACGTAACACAATCCATTCCTGGATGTTGGCGGGTTACGGTTATCGCCTAACCCACGATGGCGGACTGATACAGCTAAAATTGTAGAATATATTTTACCATTGAATCGGGCGCAAAGCTTTGCGCCCCTACGGTTTCCGGGCTCCCATTCTAATTCATCAAATAAGGTGTGCCACACCACTACGGGAACTTCACTTTTAGCCGGATCTCGCAGAATCCTACGTCTTGTATTCTTTGAATCAAGCGTAGATGAATGCGAGTCAGGATGTAAGTTGTTCACAAATTCCTTTTCTCCATAAATAGGGTTGGATTTTTCTGACATCAGCCGTTAAGTTTTTATCAGCATACGTTGACTAATCATTTTATTTTTCTCAAGAAAAAGGATTTAACGCTATCTCCAATTTTACCCAGATTCCAGTGCCGACTTACGAGGGGCCAGGTTAACTCGCATAGAGTTCCTCGGGGAGAAACAGGCTCTCGATTAAACGTCCCTCCTAGTTGTTTCGCCAGATTTTTACATTGCTTTGTCCCTCGGTTTTCAGAAGATGAACAGATGCCGCAGCCGTTATCTTTAATACTCAGAGTGTACCAGCCCTGATTGGGCTTGCCAATGGCACTGAGGCGAGTTACTCCTTTGGCATGTTTCCCCACATTGCACAGCGCTTCTTCGAGAAACTGGCAAAGTTCCCGCTTTTGCTCAAGGCTCAAAGATTTAGACTCAATTGGAGCAAATGTGCGGACTTTAACCTTGAGAGTCTTAAAGTTGGGAAAGTTGTCTCGCTTCAGCGTCTCCCTATAGACTTTATAGAACAGTTCGTGAATTGGCAGCTTTAAGTCGAGTTTGAAGCCGCTTCCTAGGAGAAGGCTTTCTGCTTGAGTGAGAGCTTCTCGTTGCAGGTATTCACCAACTCCCCGAATTTCCTGGTTAAGGTTCTCTAATTCTGAGAGAAAGGGATTTTGTGGTGAGTCTTGGTCTCGAATATCCCTTAAAACATTAGCCAGTGTTTGCAAAGGACCATTATGAATGACATTAAATGTGTGTTCAATAGTACATTGGCGGACGTAAACCTCAGACCTCAAAGCTTGGTCATGTTGATAAAAGGCAAAAGCACTCAGCCCTAAACCATTGAGGGTCAAAATTAATAAAACAGGTGCTACGGGAATCCACCAACCCCAAGCTATAAACACATAACCAATTCCAACTATCCCAAGGCTAACAATGCCAAAACCGAACAGACTTTTCAACGGGGATTGAGTCAGCCGACCCAGACTAATTGCGACAAAACCCCAACCGAAAATCCATAGATATTCCCACCCATCTGACCAAGTCCTTAAAAGCGATCGCCCATCCAGAACAGCACTGAGAATTTGACTCGTAGAATGAGCATGAAATTCCACGCCATAAATCTGCCCAGGAGGATTGAGATTGGTAATAGCAGAAGTATTGACAATATCTTTGACGCTGGGAGCCGTTATACCAATAATAACAATGCGATCGCGAATCCAACTGGGATTAAAATTCCCGGTTTTGATATCATTAAGTGAGAGAGTACGAAACCGTTCTCGACCACTCCGAAAATTAAGCAGGACTTGAACCCCCCCTGCATCAATTCCCACATATCCCCCAGAATTGGGCAAAAAGCGAGGGAGTTCCGTTGAACCAAACCTTATCGCATGAGGATCATGAATGTCATTTTCTAAGGAAATACCTTCAGCGATTAAATAAGTTTCTGCCAGACGCAGAGATAAAGAAAACTGGTATCCTGGGGAAGTAGGTGTTACTAGAAGAGAGCGCCTGATGTTACCATCTTTATCGAGAATAGTATCTGAAAAACCAACTTGTTCAGGCGGTAATTCTGGAGGTGGATCAATTTGAAGTGGAGCAATTTGAACGGGTAATACTTTTTCAATGCCAATGATAGTTTTGAACTCCTTAAAAACCGAAACCAGTTCATCGTGACCCGGATTAACCGGGATATCCCGCACAATATCAAGACCAATTGCTCTAGGTTTGTCGGTTTGCAATGTTCTAAGTAATCTGGCAATTTCTTGATCCGGTATTGGATAAGTTCCTACATCCCGGATATCCGCTTCATTAATTCCGACAAGGACAACTCGTTCATCAATCGGTTCAGGAGGACGCAGACGCAGAAAAGTATCAAGTGTTATCCACTCTAGACTTTGAAGTGAACCATTGAGACGAGCGAGTATTACCAGTCCAGTCACCACAATTCCTGGCAGTGCGCCTCCACGCCAGATGGCAATTTCCTTTTTTATTTTTTGCCAAAGATTTCGCCGCAACAGCTTCTTCCTTGCTTCAGTGATCAATCAATAAACCCTTCTTCTCTAGCTCGCATCTCGGTTTGAATTCGGAGATTCTTCCCCTCTTCCGGATAAACACCCAGAACGTCTCGAATCTTCGTCCAGTAGTGAAGCACAGTTCGGGTAGTTATCTGCATCCGCTCAGCAATTGCTTTATCTTGCAATCCCTCTTGAAATGCTAGGGTGAGTACCTCCAGCCACTCCGGTTTGACTTCTCCTCCTGGCATCTTTAGGTCTTTGGTATGGGTTAATCCCTGGAATGCCCAATCAACTCGGGTTAACATATCCTGACTGGAGAAACCTTTATCGACCACGGTGAAACCCCCTTTATGCTCGTCAATCTCATGGTTAAGCCGCACCAGGGCATTGACATGGGTACTTAACACGACGAGATTGAGATCGGGGTACTGATGCATCACTGTCCGCAGGAGTTTAATGCCCGTCTCAGTTTTAGCTGTCTTTCCAGAGGCTTCTGGAATGGAAAGATCCATAATAACCAGGTCAGGCTGAAATGTTTCCACTTGCTCCAGAGTACTTTGTTGCGTTTGAGCGGTTCGGATTTGAGCCTCTGGGTATTGCCGTTGCAACACCTCGATTGTGCCACCCATGGTTAATTCGTGGTCTTCAACGACAAGGATCTTCATCTTCTCTGGCTTTGGTAAATCTTTGCTGATCATCAATCCCTCAGAGTTTGCTATTCACCATCTGGACTTGAGACTAAGTAGAACGCGCTGGATGTGTGGAAGTTTTGCGCGATCACCTGCTCTCAAAAAGTTTTTCAGTAAAATTTTACTCGATAGCGCCTGTTGTGTTCCCAATCATCAGGAGCGATCGCGTCTTCTCCGGACTCCCAAACTGAAGTTCCCCCCGTGCAGATGTACTACACCCATAGTCAAGCCTTATTCTGTAGTGGTTTATTTACGTCGGTGTGGAGTCTATTGGTATTTAGTATTGGCGCAACGGGTTGGATCGGCAAACGCAAAAAAGCGCTTAGATCAGATGGGAAATAGTACAGAATGATAGTACAAGCGTTTCATTTAGGGGCGCAAGCCTTGCGCCCCTACAGAGCGAAGAAAGCTAAAGTATAAAGTATAAAGTATAGTACTTTACAAACAAGGGTTTGATCCACCGAAAATCAGGGAAAGTTATCGCCGTCGTAGCCAGCTCATAAAGCAGGGGAAACCAGGATGGAGACGACTTTTGGTGTGAGAGAGTGGAGAAGCAAGGGAGAAGCAAGGGAGCAAGGGAGTCGTGTTCCAGATATGAGCAGCAAAGTCTTTTATGATGGTTCCCCTTCTCCCATGATGGGAGAAGGGGTTAGGGGATGAGGGTGAAGCGGTTCCCGGAGTGATGGTTCACGTCCAAAGTTATAAGTACATCAGTAAATATAAAGTATGTATGGCAACAGTGACAGCCACTCTTTATTTCAGGCGCTGTTTAATCAAGCGCTCGACGCCATGGCGATCGCGGATGATCAAGGAAAGTACGTTGAGGTCAATCCGGCGGCTTGTCGCCTGTTTGGTGTATCTCGTGAGGAACTCTTAGGATGCCGCATCTCAGACTTTGCTGACTTGGAGTTTGATTTCTCTCAGGCGTGGCGTATTTTTCTGGAACAGGGACACGTAAAGGGGGAGTTTCGTCTCCGGTGTCGGGATGGGACAATCCGGGAGACGGAATATGCCGCAACCGCTAATGTGATCCCCCATCGCCATTTATCCGTTTTGCGAGATATTACCGAACGCAAACAAGTAGAAGCCGAGTTGCGCCAAAGTGAAGAACGCCTCAACCTGGCTCTCGATGCGGCTCAGATGGGCATTTGGGACTGGAATCTGTTGACGAATCAGATTCGTTGGTCAGAGCATCATGAAGTACTATTTGGCTTGATTCCAGGTACTTATGATGGCACATACGCGATGTTTGAGTCTTGTATTCATCCAGATGACCGAGAAGCCGTTAAACAAGCGGCGAACCGTTCTCAGTTAGAGCAGCATGAGTATCATAATGAATTTCGGGTAGTGTGGTCAGATGGGAGTATTCACTGGATTGAGGGAAAGGGAAAATTTATCTATGATCAAACAGGTCAAGCGGTGCGGATGCTGGGTACAGTGATGGATATCAGCAACAGCAAAAAAGCTGAAGCCAAAATCCATACCTTGAACGCTGAGTTAGAACAACGGGTAGTTGAGCGCACCCAGGAACTACAGCGTACTAATGAAAACTTAAAACAGGAAATTCAGGAACGCCAACGCGCCGAAGCCGCACTGCACCTGCAAGCTGAACAAGAGCGGTTAACCAGCGCGATCACCCAACAGATTCGCCAGTCTTTAGACCTGAATCAGATCCTCAATACGACAGTAACCCAAGTTCAGCAATTTTTAGCTTGTGATCAGGTGGCGATTTACCGCACTCAGGGCGATGGTACGGGCAAAATTGTCGCCCAAGCCTTAGCGCCAGACTGTTGTGTTTCTCAGGAAAATTCTCTACCTGAGTATATCTTTCCTTATGCCTGTCATCAATTTTACTGTCAGGGTGAAATTCATACCGTCGCGGATGTTGAACGGGATGAGATGTTACCCTGTCTGGCTGATACACTCAGGCAGTGTGGTGCTAAGTCTAAAATCATTGTGCCGATTCTTCAGAACGAAACCCTGTGGGGATTGCTGATTGCTCATCAGTATAAAGCTACTCGAAAATGGCAGCCTGATGAAGCCGATCTGCTCACCTCACTAGCCACTCAAGTCACAATCGCCATCCAGCAGGCGGAACTTTACTCCCAGCTTCAAGCCGAATTAACGGAACGTCAACAAATCCAGCGAGAACGCGATCGCTTGTTTAATCTCTCCCTGGATATACTAATGATTGCCAACTTTGAGGGATATTTGATCGATGTTAACCCAGCTTTAGAGAAAACCTTGGGTTTCACTTGTGACGCCTTAAAAGCCCAACCCTTTATCAAATGGGTTCATCCAGATGATCGGGAAGCGACTCAGGCGCAAATGAAAAAACTCGCCGAGGGGATCACGATCAAGTCCTTTGAGAATCGGTTTCGTTGTCAAGATGGATCTTACAAATGGTTCTCTTGGACAGCCGCGCCATTTTTGGAGGAACGGTTAATTTATACCGTTGCTCATGATATTACTGAACGTAAACAGGCAGAAAAAGCCCTGCAAGAAAGTGAACAACGCTTTCGCACTGTAGCTGACTTTACCTATGACTGGGAGTATTGGCGAGATCCAGATGGAACCTTTATCTATGTTTCTCCCTCATGTCAACGGATCACCGGCTATAGCGCTGAGGAATTCCTCCAGGATGCGCGATTACTTGAGGCAATTGTCCATCCCGATGATCGCCTGACAATTGCTGAACATATACGCGAACAGTTAGACAACCCCCATGTCTATTCCACGGACTTTCGCATTATCACTCGCACGGGAGCGATCCGTTGGATTGCCCACGCCTGTCAACCCGTCTATAGCGCGGATGGACGTTGGTTGGGTCAACGGGCAAGTAACCGCGATATTAGCGATCGCAAGCAGACTGAAGAGGCACTCTACCACCGCGAACAACAATTTAGAGCGTTGGTGGAAAATTCACCAGATATTATAGCGCGGTTTGACCACCAATTGCGTCATCTCTATGTGAATCCGGCAATAGAACAAGCAACGGAACTCTCTCCCCAAAACTTTATCGGTAAAACCAATTTGGAGTTGAGAATGCCGCCAGAGAAAGCCCAGTTTTGGAATCAAGCGCTGCAATCTGTCTTGACCACTGGACAAGAAAAGCTCATTGAATATGACTTTTCCACACCTAGCGGCATGAAATTTTTTCACTCTCACATCGTACCTGAGTTTAATTCCGATGGCACGATTCGGTCGGTGTTAAGCATTAGCCGCGACATTACGGCGCATAAACAGATAGAAGTGGCGCTGCAACAAGCCAAAGACGCCGCCGAGGTGGCGAATCGGGCGAAAAGTGAATTCCTGGCAACGATGAGCCATGAACTCAGAACCCCCCTTAACGGCATTTTAGGATATGCTCAACTCCTGCAAACCGATACCAATTTAACCGAAAATCAACGGGATAATTTAAGCATTATTCACCAATGTGGCGAACATTTGCTCACACTGATTAATGATATTTTAGACCTCTCCAAGATTGAATCCCAAAAATTAGAACTTAATCCGACAGAGTTTCATTTACCGAATTTTCTCAGCAGCATTGCCAATCTTTTTCGGCTGCGTGCTACCCAAAAAGACATTGACTTTACTTACGAACTTTTATCTCCTCTCCCCCAAGGCGTTATCGCTGATGAGAAAAGACTGCGACAGATATTGATCAACTTACTCAGCAATGCGGTGAAGTTTACGGATCAAGGTAGCGTGACGTTTAGAGTTGGCTATCTTGAAGATGGGGGAGATGAGGGAGATAACTCAAAACTTAAAACTTCCCCAATTACCAGAATTCGTTTTCAAGTTGAAGATACGGGGATTGGCATAGATCCGAACAAATTAAGCGAAATCTTTTTACCCTTCCATCAAGTTAGCGATTGCACCCACGCGGTAGAAGGGACTGGATTGGGACTTGCTATCAGCCATAAGCTGGTTCAGCTTATGGGTAGCGCGATTCAAGTTAGCAGTACTTTGGGTCAAGGTAGTGTATTCTGGTTCGATTTAGAGTTGTCTGACGTTTCCCCAGGACAAGCATCGGCACAATTGTGCCCTCGACGACTTATCGGTGTTAAAGGACAACAGCAAAATATTCTCATTGTTGATGATAATGCCGTTAATCGCTCTCTATTGCGACAACTGCTAGAACCGTTCGGGTTGAACATTTTTGAAGCCGTCGATGGTCAAGATTGTTTACAAAAGGCAGTCGATGTTCAGCCTGATCTGATATTAATGGACTTAATCATGCCAGGACTAGATGGCTTGACAGTAACGCGGCGACTGCGACAATTGATCCAACTCCCAAAGGTGATTATCATTGCTATATCCGCTAATGTTTTTGAAACGACTAAGCAGGAAAGTTTAGCGGCTGGATGCCAAAACTTTCTCTCAAAACCTGTGCCAATCCAGCAACTCCTAGAATTACTGATTGTCCATTTAGGTGTTGAAGGAATTTATGAAGAACATCGAGATTCCCCAACCATTGAACTGGAAACTAAGGATATACCCCTTGTTCCTCCACCCCCCTCGGAACTAGCGATTTTGTGGGAACTCTTGGAAATGGGGGATATTCAAGGAATTATTGACCAATCACAGCATTGGCAAAAAGAAAACAATGATTGGGTTCCCTTTGCCACACAGATACGTTCTCTGGCTAAAGATTTCCAGTTACCAAAAATTGAGCAAATTCTAAATCAATACACCTGATAAGTAATAATAATTCATAAGTCATTTAAAGTGCCTATTATGTGCGGATTTAGTCGTATATCCTATAGAGGGTATTTTAGAAAAAGTCTTACCCTTTTACCCTCCTCCCCTTAATTAGTATGGATAATCAAACATCTGAAACCAGCCGACTGTTGATCGTTGACGATCAACCTCACAACCTGGGAATATTATTTGATTTCTTGACCCAATCCGGATTCAAGATATTTGTTGCTTTAGATGGTGAAAGTGCAATTAAACGAGCCGAAGTAACTAAACCGGATTTGATCATTTTAGATATAATGATGCCGGGAATTGATGGATTTGAAGCCTGCAAACGGTTGAAAGAAAATCCATCCACTCAAGACATTCCCATTGTTTTCATGACAGCGCTTTCTGACACAGTAGATAAAGTCCAGGGATTTAATCTGGGTGCAGTCGATTATATCACTAAGCCCATTCATCAGGAAGAAGTTTTGATCCGAATTCAGACTCACCTCAGACTCCATAACCTGCAAAATCAACTGCAAAAGAAAACCGAAGAACTCGCGCACCTTAATCAGAATCTGGAAGAAATTGTGCAAGCGAGAACTCAACAACTCATTGAACAAGAGAAAACAGCTTTGATTGGACGGCTTACTCAAGGAATTGTTCATAATTTAAGAAATCGCATTCAGCTTATTTTATCTTACAAATGTTTGGCAACTGGAGAAATGACCGGAGAAGATATTTCTCAAAAAATGACGCTCGCTTATGTTGATAAGATGGCTGAAGCTGCCTGGGATATGAGTAAAATACTGGATAATCTCATGCATAAAAGTATAATGGATCACTCCTTGGAGCTAACTCCACTCAATATTAATGAAATTTTAAATAAAGAACTCGATTTTTGGCAGGCTAATCTCCAGTTTAAACATCAGGTAAAAAAATGCTATTTCTGGGATGATACTATTCCATCAATTCCTTTAGTCTATACTGAAATATCTCAAATTTTTGATAATTTAATCAGTAATGCTCTAGATGCTATGTGGGGTAATCCGAAACAAAAATTAACAATTATCACCCGACAAGACGAAGAAAACGTTTACATTGATGTTCAAGATACAGGCTGTGGTATAGCCCCAGAAAATCTAGCCAAAATTTTTGACCCGTTTTATACAACTAAACCCTTTAAAGGTGAAGAAAAACAGGAAAATCAACCCACAGGTACAGGACTGGGTATTTATACTTGTACGCAGATCTTAAAAGGTTTTGGGGGTGAGATAAAAGTAACCAGTGAGATTAACAAAGGGAGCATTTTTACTGTAAGAATACCGAAAAAAAACAGTCAAAGAAATGAATCATAAAATAGCTCAAGGCAACCTGCTAGTTGTTGAAGATAATCCAACGAATCTAAGTTTTCTGTTTAATTATTTGACGAAATCTGGCTTCAAGGTACTTGTCGCCACGGATGGGGAAACGGCGATCCAGCGAGTTGAAGCGGCTCAACCTGACCTGATCCTGCTGGATGTGATGATGCCTGGAATTGATGGATTTGAGGTATGTAAACGACTGAAAAGTAATCCCTCAATGCGGGATATTCCAGTCATTTTTATGACAGCACTATCAGATACACTCAAAAAAGTTCATGGATTTGAAATTGGCGCGGTTGATTATATTACGAAACCGATTCAACCGGAAGAGGTTGTAAGCCGAATCCAGACTCATCTGACCCTCCGAAACCTGCAAAAGGAACTGCAAGTCAAAAATGAACACTTGTTACAATCCCAACAGCAAGAAAAGCAGAGAGCGTTGGAACTTGAAAAGGCGCTACAAAAGCTGCAAAAAACTGAAGTTCAACTGATTCAAGCCGAGAAAATGTCCTCCTTTGGCAAAATAGCAGCGGGTATTGCTCATGAAATTAATAATCCAATCAATTTCATCTACGGAAATCTTTATCACGCCAATGAATATATTCAACAACTTTTTGATTTAATCACGCTTTATCAAGAAACTTATACTCATCCGACCGAGAAAATTACTACCCAAATCCAGGCGATTGAGTTAGAGTTTATCCAATCCGATTTACCCCAACTTCTGGACTCTATGCAGGTGGGTGCTGAGCGCATCCGCAAAACTGTATTGTTACTCAAGAATTTTTTTCATCTGCATGAGGCTGAGTTAAAATTCATTGATATTAATCAAAATATCGATAACACACTCTTGCTCTTACAGTACCACTTAGATGCTAAACCGGGACGACCCAGGATTAACGTGATCAAAAACTACAGTAATTTACCTCAAGTCAAATGTTATGCTAGTCAGCTCAACCAAGTGTTTATGAATATCCTGACTAATGCTATTGATGCTTTAGATGAGAAGTATGGCAGACGGGGGAGTAATTTGGGGTCAATTAGAAGGGATGAGGGAGAGGAGGAGGATGAGGGAGAATTTTTGCGATCGCGACTCCATCGGGAACAATCCCTAACCCCTAGGATTTGGATTAGTACAGAGATTGTCGAACAGACAAATATTATTATCCGTATTGCCGATAACGGATTAGGAATAACAGAAGATATACGAAACAGGATATTCGATCCCTTCTTTAGCACCAAACCAGTCGGTTCTGGAACGGGTTTAGGATTGACGATTAGTTACCAAATCATCGTGGAAAAGCACCAAGGTCAATTACTTGTCACGAGTGAAATGGGAAACGGTACAGAGTTTGTGATTGAAATTCCCATTCAGTCGTGACGCTCCTTATGTCGCTAACGCCCCTACGTGAAGTACCCCAACTTGCTTCGCTCTTATTTGGGGCTTCCAACTTAGCTAAACAAGGACGGTCTTATTCGTCTTGGCTTACGCCACGCTTACGCGAACGGGATTTCCCGTTTCATCCGTCGATGCCACGTTGGGTACTTCCTAATTTCTAAGAGTAGAAAGTCCAGAACTCAATAGGCGTGATGGTCTTACTCAGCGTCAACAGGCAGCCGTCCGCCTTCCGCAGACAGTGATATTTTGTCAGTCCGCTTGGTTGCGAGCGGTTTATGGTTAGAGTGCTAACCGAATAATGCCTAATGGCATCTTGCGCTATTCTTTTGGAGGACGCCATAAAAGCGAACGGTGGTCGAGTTCATTAACGCGCAAGGACTACATCTCTATCACACCGAGCATCGACCATCTGTCTTCCCATGCCTTAGAAGGTAGACCTAGGAGGGTTGCTGTCATTTTAACACTAAAAAATTACATTTAACCAGTACAATTTGAAAATCTCCGTACCTCCGATTTTCCGCTGTCCATCCTCACCCTACTTGGTTGAGGGTGAGGACTTCCGCGACTACGTTAACGGGGAAAATCCTCAGCATCAATACAGGTGGCTAGCGCACTTGGCAAAGAAAAATCAATTTCGCGACTCAAACCAATTACGCATTCGGAAAAACGCAAGGGGCGAATAGTGCTGCGACAGTTTGCTAGCACCAAGAGTGGATCAGAGCCTTGAGTACGCTGGTTAATATTAACCATACAGCTTGCCAATTCCTGGGGACGCCGGACGCGCATACAAGCAAATAAGGCTTCATCAGCAGCAACTGGCGTTAACTCCTCGATTTTCAGGACACACAAAGATAAATCCTTGGGATAAAGCGCCTCAGCACAAGTTCTTGCTGCATTTTCCCTAGAGATACCCGCACGCAAGAGTTCTGCGGCGCAGATTTGAAACTGATCGACACCAGCACTCACCGGAGTAGTAGGAAAGGCTAGGGTGAATAAACTCGCTGTAACTAGCTGACTAGCACACATTTGCCAAAAATGACGACTGCTAACGCGATTTTTCCTGTTCATAGTGGGTTTTCTGGTGAACGATATCCTAGGTTAGGATAGCCGATTTGCAGCGGTTTTCAAGTAAATGAGGGATAAAATAGTTGCCAGTAGGGGCGATTTTGATAATCTCCTGAGAGAGGATGAACCGATAGGAATACGGTTAAATTAGAGAAATAGGCTTGATCAGGACTTACACGGGAAATGCTGCAAGCACAACAGGTCTTATGCGATCGCTATCACCTTCACCATCCCTTTGGCAATAACCCTGGACGCCAAACCTGGTTGGCGTTTGACCATTCTGTATCCCCGCCAGAATCGGTGATTGTTAAGCTGTTGGCATTTAACCCTCAGATGCAGTGGGATGAGTTTAAGTTGTTTGAACGCGAAGCCCAGGTTCTCCAACAGCTAACCCATCCTCAAATTCCCCGCTATCGGGATTATTTTTCTTTGGATAGTCAGGTAGGAGAGGGCTTGTATTGGTTCGGATTAGTCCAACAATGCATTCCGGGGACTTGCTTACGGCAATTATTAGATCAAGGGAAACGGTTCAGCCAAGAGCAAGTGAAGGGTATTGCTGAATCGGTGTTAGAGATTCTAAGTTATTTGCATGGCTTACAGCCTCCGGTGCTACATCGGGATATCAAACCCAGTAACTTAATTTTGGCGGATGATGGGCAAATATATCTGGTCGATTTTGGTGCGGTGCAAAATCGGGCGGTGACAGAAGGGGTAACGTTTACGGTGGTGGGAACGACGGGCTATACTCCCTTGGAACAGTTTTGGGGAAAGGCTGTACCCGCCTCGGATTTGTACGCTTTAGGCGCAACCTTAATTCATTTACTCACTGGGATTACCCCAGCTGACTTACCCCAACAAGATTTACGGATTCAATGGAGCGATCGCGTTTCGGTTGATCCCCAGTTGATTCGTTGGATAGACGCCTTGAGTGCACCAGATTTAGACGAGCGATTTAGGAGCGCGGCTGAGGCGCTCTTAGCGCTGAATCACCATCGTTATCCCCAACGTTCCCTAACTAATCTACCTCAACCTAAGGGTAGCCGCGTTCAGCTGAAGAAATCACCCCAGCAGCTTAGCCTGAAAATTCCCCAACCCAAGCGATCGCTCCTGGATATTCTCAAACTAGGGGGTGACTTACTGCTCACGGCTTGTTCACTCCCGCTTTTATTACTATTCGGGTTAATCTTTTTAGGATTAGGCATCGGACTATTTTCCACCTTATCCCAGAATGGCACGTTATTTCTTGTCCTGCTCCCCCTAGTTGCGTTTATGGGATGGCTCTGGCGGGATACCAACCAGGAGTTAGGCAAAGTGCAAGATGAAGTCGCCTATAATTTGCGTCATCTGTTCGGGTGTTATTGTCTTGACTTGACTCAAGAACATTTCATTATTGAACGAGAACTGTTTGGGTTAACCTATCAGCGTCATATCGGTCAAGTTGCTGACATCAAAAGCATCCAATTGATTCCCTTTACAGAGATCCGGCTCGAAAATTGGATGATTTCCTATTCCTTCGGTGAAACCTTAACCGAAAACGAGCGGCGCTGGCTAGTTCAGGAACTTCAAGGATGGCTTTTCTGAATTATCAATTATCAATTATCAATTATCAATTCCCTGTTTCCTATCTAATAAGGAATGACAAATGATAAAACAACTGTTAGCACAACGTTATCAACTCGAAAAAAAATTAGGACAAAATGCAGGGCGTCAAACTTGGTTAGCCCAAGATATTTGCCTGTCACCGCCGCAACCCGTCGTGGTGAAGCTGTTAGCGTTTAATCCTCAGATGCATTGGGATGAGTTAAAGCTATTTGAACGAGAAACGCAAGTTCTTCAGCATCTTAATCATCTCCGAATTCCCGATTATCGCGGTTCCTTTACCATCGAAAAGCAACTGGGCGAGGGGTTACCTTGGTTTGGCTTAGTCCAAGACTATATTCCTGGGGACTCTTTGCAAACGCTATTAGATCAGGGAAAACGATTTACAGAAGCGGACGTTTGTCAAATTGCCGAGAGTATTTTAGAGATTCTTATTTATATGCATGAACTCTCGCCCCCTGTATTTCACCGTGATATTAAACCGAGTAATTTAATTTTAGGTCAGGATGGACAGATTTATCTGGTTGATTTTGGTGCCGTACAAGACCGAGCAACAGCAGAAGGTGTAACATTTACAGTAGTGGGAACCAGTGGCTATGCACCACCAGAACAACTTTGGGGAAAAGTGGTTCCCGCCTCGGATCTCTATGGATTAGGGGCGACATTAATTCATTTGTTAACGGGAATAGCACCGGCTGATTTACCCCAACATCAGATGCGCTTACAATTTAGCCATTGTGTCAATCTCACTCCCCATTTTTCCCAATGGTTGGCACGTCTGACAGAACCGGCACCAGAACGACGGTTTATTGGGGCGCGTCAAGGGCTATTGAGTTTAAAATCAGGTAGAGACTCACAGAGAAATCTGGCGCAGTCATCGCGCGATCGCGTGCGTTATGGTCGTATAGCTGGCTTGACCTTACTCCAGTTGATCATTGCCAGTATTGCGCTCGGTCTGATTTTGCCCAATTTTTTGGGAACCAGACAAACCCAACCCGTGGACGCCAAAGATGATGTGAGTTTGATGAACCGCACCCAGGTAAGGGTTAGATTAGAGACATAAGTCTTTAACTAATCCAAGGCGATATGCTACACCAACAGATCTTACGCGATCGCTATCAACTTAAGCAAAAACTCGGTGACAATCCTCGGCGTCAAACCTGGCTGGCAGATGATATAACCCTATCTGTGCCTCAACCCGTGATTGTGAAACTCTTAACCTTTGGCGGTGAGGTGCAATGGGACGATTTACGGCTATTTGAACGGGAAGCACAGATCCTCAAACAGCTAAAGCATCCCCGCATACCCAAGTATAGAGACTATTTTCACATCAATGAGCGATCGCTGTGGTTCGGCTTAGTGCAAGACTATATTCCTGGCGTTTCCCTGAAAACCTTGATGAGTCAGGGTCAGCGATTTATTGAAGCCGATATCCGTAAAATTGCCCGCGAACTCCTGCACATTCTCCAGTTTCTGCATCAACTTAATCCCGCCGTACTCCATCGCGATATCAAGCCCAGCAATGTGATTTGGGGTGAGGATGGGCATATCTATTTAGTCGATTTTGGTGCGGTGCAGGATCGAGCAACCACAGAAGGTGCTACATTTACCGTAGTGGGAACTTATGGCTATGCTCCCATGGAACAGTTTGGCGGTCGGGCAGTTCCCTCCTCTGATCTCTATGCCCTCGGCGCGACGCTGATTCATCTGCTCACAGGTACAGCCCCGGCTGATTTGCCCCAACGGAATTTACGCATTTGCTTTGAAGACCGAGTGAACCTCAATCCCAGTCTAGTCAGTTGGATGCAAACCCTAACCGAACCCGCACTAGAACAGCGATTTAAAAGTGCTGCTGCTGCGCTCAACGCCCTGGAATCGGGTAAGACAATGCGCCATTCTATTCAAGCGACTCCCACCGCCTTTATTAACAATTCAGGCTGTGGCGGTTTATTTGACGCCTTAATCCCTGTCCCCGATGAAATCAAAGGCTGGAATTGGGGTGCGTTTTTCATGCCCTACTTGTGGCCCCTCACCAATAAAGTTTGGATTGGACTGTTGGCATTAGTCCCCCAAGTGGGATGGTTAATGGCAATCATGTTAGGTGCAAAGGGGAATGAATGGGCTTGGAAAAGTAGAAAATGGCGCAGCATTGAGCAATTCAAAGCCCATCAACGCGGCTGGACGATTGCCGGACTGTTTATTGGTATACCTATGGCATGGATGTATCTAGCACTGTTAGCCAGTTTGCTTGATTAGAATTAGGTATTAATCTATCCTGGCTATGAATACGAGGGATTATTCAACAGACCCCAAATAAACCAGTTAAAATTAAGCCAATAATTTCCAACGTAGAAAACGATGGGGGAGGAGGCTGATGAATGTTCCAGTGTCACTATGGGTGCTTGTAGCTAGAACAGATGTACCTTACATGCTACAAACGATTCCCCATTTGATTCGCACCTGTCATTACCCCTTTACCGAACGGGTTTTGGCAATGGATACAGCGCCGCTGAGTGGAGATAAGCGTCATCGATACAATACAGGAACTCAACAACAATTGGAATTAGCCTGCCAAACTCTCATTGACCAAGGGTTCATCGACAAAATCGTCAAGATAGATTATAGTCCAGCACAAATTAAAAACGTCTATCAAAAGTATTTTGGTACTGAGCAAGCCCAGCAGATGCTCAACCATACACACAATTGGAAAGGTTCAACTGTTTATGCCTCGCTGTACTGTATAGAAGCATCCGCCACGGATCATTACCTCCATTTTGATGCAGACATGCTTTTACACCAAAACGCCGATTATGACTGGATTAGCGACGCCATACAGTTAATGGCATCAATCCCCACAATCGCGACAATACGTCCCCGTTGTGGTCCGCCTCACCCAGAGGGTAAATCCTTTCATCCTAATCCTTTTATCAAAGATGAACGCGGCTTTTATGCCCACAAATTTTTTAGTATGAGGGCATACCTCGTTGACCGAAAACGCTTTGCCCAACTTGCCCCCATCCCCTTGATGTGGAAATATTACCCGATGCTGTCGAGACAGTTACCTCAGCCCTTTCAATCATTATGTGCTAAAGTTGAGCGCAAGTTACGCCGCCAGGTTAAACCCATTCAAGGTGCGATTGAATCCTTCGAGCCGATGACGAGTAAAAAGCTAGAAGATACAAGTTTTGTCCGGGCAGATTTATCCTCAACTCAAGCCTGGACGTTACATCCGCCCAAACATGATTCTGACTATATCCAAGCACTGCCTAATCTAATTAAACTCGTCGAGCAAGGGAAGTATCCCCAGGGACAAGCGGGTCACTATGACCTGGTTCTAGATGAATGGTCGGAACTCCTGAATTTTGAAGCAGCAGATTATTAATTGATCTAGCTTTTTTCAACAGATGGGGCTATAGGCAAATGGGTTGTCATATAGTTTTTTGCTCCCTCTTATTATACAATTAAGAAAAATATACAAATCCAATGGAAAAGATTATAAAGATACGTCAATTCATTCGAGTTTTAAAGAATGACATCATTCAAAATTACCACCAATTTAGGATCAATACCCCTCAAGATCCATACGCTATAGTTGGTAGAAGTAAACCGTATCGTATCCTGTTCATATTGAGCCACATGCGATCCGGTTCTTCCTTATTAACTCATATTTTAAATTCTAACCCTGATATAATCGGCTATGGAGAAACTCACATTCAATATACTTCGGAAGCTGATTTTAAGCGTTTAATGTTAAAAGTTTATTGGCAAGCCCAAGAATTTAGAAAAATCCAAGATATAAAAAGCTTAAGTATGTACCAAACCTACATCTTGGACAAAGTTTTACACAACAACAAGTTCTTGGATGATAATTTTCTGGTTTCAGAAAATGTCTACAGTCTTTTTTTGTTAAGAGAACCGAAAAGAAGTTTAGCCAGTATCGCTGAACTTAAACCACATCTTAATCAGGAACAAGTCCTGGACTATTACGTTCAACGCTTATCTAGGTTAGAAGATTATGCTAAGCTAATCAATAGCAAAAAACGTAGTTTATTTATTACTCATGCTCAGCTTTTGAAGCATACGGATTTAGTTTTTGAAGCATTGAAAATTTTTCTAGACACGAAACAGGGATTTTCCGAAGACTATCAAATCCTTAAAACAACCGGGATGCGCGATGTAGGAGATTATAAAGGAAATATCAAAATCGGTCGCATTGTTAGAACACAGAGAAAACTCGAAACTCAAGTTGCTCCAGATTTAGAAGAAAAGGGTATGCGCTCTTTTGAAGAATGTTGTGCTACTTTGTCTAACTATTGCCGCACGATTGAAAGCTAAGTATAATGCTCTTATAATCAGATAATCGGCACTATCAATAAAATTAAAAAGGTGATCAGGAAAAAAATGAACCTATTTAACAAGAAATGGTTAAATCTATTAATAGCTATATTGTTAATATTAGGAGTATTTTTTAGATTTGCTAATTTACCCCAAAAAATTTACTGGAAAGATGAAGTTTTCACCTTGCTACGGGTTTCGGGATACACAGAGCAAGAAGTCAAAGAGCAAATCTACAACGGTCAAATACTGAGTATCCAAGATTTGCGGAAATATCAGAGTCCTAATCCGGAAAAAAATATAATTGGTACACTCAAAGGTCTAGCGAAAGAAGAAGCCCAACTGCCACCCCTTTATTTTGTGATGGCACGTTTGTGGGCACAATTATTCGGTAGTTCAATCGCCGTGACGAGAAGTCTAGCTGTTTTGTTAAGCTTGCTAGCCTTTCCTTGTGTGTATTTCTTATGCCGAGAATTATTCAACTCATCACTTGTGGGATGGATAGCAATGGCTTTGATGTCTGTCTCACCTTTGTATGTACTTTTTGCCCAGGAAGCTCGCCCTTATAGTTTGTGGACATTGACAAGCTTACTATCAAGCTGGGTTCTGTTACGAGCGTTGCGAGTTAACACTAAAATGAGTTGGGGGATTTATGCCCTCACGGCTATCTTGGCATTGTATACATCGCCTTTTTCCTTGTTTCTGATTATAGGGCATGGAATTTATGTTATTGCTATTGAGCGTTTTCATTTTAATGAAATCGTTAGAAAATATCTATTTTCCTTTGTAGCTGCAATTGTCGCTTTTTCTCCATGGCTAGCCATCATTGTTCTTAGGTTACATCAAATTCGCGGAAGAACAGATTGGTCAAACAGACCTTATGAACATGGAATTATCGAGTTAGTGTTTAACTGGTTTCAAAATATTACTCTGATTTTTATAGATTTCCAAAAGTTGAGTTTTGACTTTGAATACGTAATATCTGTCAATCCATTTTTTTATCTGGTCGCTGTTATCCCAATTCTGGCTCTGACTGGATACTCTATCTATTTTATCTGTCGTCATACTTCTAAGCAGATTTGGTTATTTATCTTAATTTGGATGGGTAGTACAACACTCCCCCTCATCCTACCAGATCTAATTTTAGGTGGGAGACGATCCGGCACTACTCGATATCTCTTACCCTTTTACTTAGTAATTGACATATCAGTTGCATACTTACTGACTATCGGAATAACCTCTACTTCAGTTAATAACTGGAAGCAGAAGCTAGGGCAAATTACTATGGTTGCATTATTTTCGATAGGCATTTGGTCTTGTGCTAATATCTCTCCAAAAAAATTGTGGTGGAATCATGATCCTTCTAGATATATACAAAATCCCGATATTGCTGTTTTGATCAATCAGGCTACGAACCCGCTAGTTATCACTGATGTCAGTTGGGATAAAGTGATGACATTAAGCTACGATCTAAAGTCTGACGTAAAATTTCAGTTGAGCAGTAAAGATAAAATAGTTAAACCTGCTGAGGGTTTTAGCAATTACTTCTTGTATCAACCTTCTGATGATCTCAAAGAAACACTGGAAAACAATCAGCACTACACCATAAAACCTGTGTATCAGGCGGATGCTCCCTGGCTATGGCAACTAGAAAAGAATTAGGGGCTGCTGAAGAAGTATTGTGGTAGGGGGGAAGAGGCAGGAGGGAAAAGCGGTGTAAGCAAAACCTTTAGTTAGTCTAATAATAGTTAGTCTAATAAATCGGGTTCAGACGCAAGCCTACAACAAAATCTTAATCAGCAGTAAGCAAACAACAAATACCAAAAACGAACTAACTGCTTTGATCTGTAGTTTACTCAACGGTAATTTTTTCTCCAAGCCTAGTTTCCCCGTTAAAAAATAAGTGATTACAGCTATCACACCAGCTACGATGATTTTTAAGAGATTAGTGCTATGGACATAGAGAGCAAGACTCAAAAACGTGAATGGATTATAACCATAGTCCTGGCTTGGTATTGCCATGGTTTCCCAGGTATTCCCAGCATCCGTTGACTTAAACACCTTCGCCGCCACTGAACCAAAACCATAAATCGTCTGGTCCACAGCGTAAGCCGGGGAAAACTTAATCGGCACAGAGGCAGAGGGTACATTATCAACTCTAGCTAAATACAGTTTATCATCAATCTGAGTGAAGGTTTCACCATCATTAACAGTTTGAAAAGTTCCTTTTCCTCTTACAGTAATCATAAATGTCTGATCATTAGCGTAATTGGGTGATAGGGCAACCGCCTCAATGTATCCATCTTCTCCATACGTTGTCCCGGCGAATTTGATCCAGGTTTTACCGCCATCTTGGGTTTTGAAAAGACCCTGGTTTGTTCCGGCAATTAGGGTTTTATCGACGGCATAGTTCGGCGAAATTGCTAATTCCAGCCAACTTTTCTCCATGGAGTCAATATTATTCGTTGTCTTTTGCCACGTTTTTCCGGCATCAACACTCTTAAATACTCCGTCAAACCCTGAAGCATAAAGGGTTTTGTCTGAGGCAAAATTGGGTGAGATAACAAAAGCCGTCACTCGATAGTCTAAATTCTGTAAAATCGAGAAGCTGCTCCCTGCATCGGTTGACTGATAGATAGTCCCTTGATTGGTGGATAAATAAAGCGTTTGATCGACAGCAAAATTGGGAGATACGGCAATGATTGTTCCCCGAACAAACTTACCGGGAACCCTTTTTAAATTAACAATTTCCCAATGGTTACCCTGATCGGTCGATTTAACAAAATAATCCCTCAATAACCCCAAAAATAGGGTGTTGTCTGATTTATAATTAGAAGAAAATCCAATATCAAAGTATCGGCGTGGATCGTCCAGAGGTTCCTCGAAACTTTGGGTAAAACGCGGGATTTCTAACCCCTTCTTCATCGGTTGCCAAGTCACCCCTTGGTCTTGGCTGATGTAGGCTTCTCCGACATAATTAACAACCGCAATTGTCGAGTCGTTGGCATAATCCGGTGATATGGCAAGCCCAACAATCAACCGTGCTGACAACGCATCTAGTTCTTGCCAAACTTTACCCCCATCGTTTGATTTAAATATTCCGTTAAACCCAGCCAAAAATACGGTTTTATCCTGGCTAAAGGTATTGGAAAATTCTAAGTCATTGAAATGAGGTTTGCTAAATTGACGTTCATCCGCTTGGGGACTTTTTGTTAAACCTTTGCTCGACTTCTGCCAAACGGTTCCACCATCTTGGGAGTAAAAAACACCATCATCCCATGTCGCCGCCCATAAGGTTATATCCTTTTCGCCATTAGAAACAATAGTAATATCTCGAATAGATGGATCGGATAAACCCTGGTTAACGTTTGAGAAAGAAGCGCCACTATCTTCTGTTTTAAAAATACCCTCCTTTTCCGTGCCGATCCAAACGGTATTATCGGTAGCAAAATTGGGAGAAAAAGCTAGGGCAGTAATAGAGCCACTCTCCGCCAAAGTAGACATTTGCTTCCAAGTCTCACCGGCATCCTGGGAAAGATAAACAATTCCTTGAGTATCGCCGACAAAAACCTGATTAGTTTGAGCTGGAGAAAAGCCTAATGCTGTGATTTTGGCGTCACTGTTGATAACCGAATACCAATTCTCTCCACCATCTTTAGTTTTATAAAGTCCTTTTTCTTCACCCGCCGCTAAGACAATATCTGGAGATTGTGGAGAAATCGAAAGTAAGTCTATACTTAGATTGTCCAAACCCTGGTTCACCTGAGTCCAGGAAACACCCTGATTTTGAGATTTATAGATGCCATTCCCTAAAGATGATACAAATAGAGTCTTGGGGTTTTCAGGGAAAACAGATACAGCAAATAAATTCGCTCGATTATTTAATCCTTTCCATGCCCTTTGCCAACTCTCGCCTCCATCCGTTGACTTGAGTAAGTTGCCTCGAACTGTAATAAATAAAGTTTGATCTTGACTATAGGTAGGCGATAGTTCAACGTGATATACATCGTCGTGAGGTCGATGGGCATGAGCCACATCTGTATGAATCCATAAAACCGAGACAATTAACAGCAACAGAAAACAAATACTCTGACAAATAAACCTGAATTCTTTTATAAAGATACCCAATATTTTCTTCATAATTAAAATTCGTCCTTTAAGCAATAAGGTCAAGTAGGATAAACTTAGTTTTGTCCTTCTTCAGCTTCATGGTATCCCTTTCAACCCCGACTATTACCCATTGAATAGCTTATCACTGCCTTGGATAATAACATGGAATTGGATAGAATTATACTTTCATCTAAGTGTAGCAAATTCTTGAGTGTGCGATCGCGAATCTCTGATGAACTTCTGAGGCGATCGCGAAAATAGTGACGATACATCTGACACAAGGGTGTGACGGCGTTTCCCTGAAACTTCACCTGGTTAATTAACTAGGGGAAAGACCCCTCCCGACGCACTTCCAAAGCGGTGATGTTTGATCGCACCATCCCTTGCATCATTAAGCTTTTGCTGCTCATTGGCTCTTTTAGTTGTTGCTAAACCACCGAATTTGTTCTGGTTTTTATTAGCACTCCATGACATGGAGTGCTAATTTTACGACTCACTTGAACTTGCCCTCGACCGTTAAATAAATTTTTTATAAAATTGTTCACAATGATAATCTAAAATCAATCGCTTTGATTATTATTGGGGATAAAGGCTGTAAAAGTAGAGGTCGAATCCCATGAACTATACATTTGATATCCTAGGCGTTTCGCCCGTCTTAGACTTTTTTAATCATCAACAGCAGGTTAGTCAAAAAGCCACCGCCCCAGGTGTTGAATACTTAGGAACCTATCAATGTACCCTGGACGCCTTCTTAGAATCGGTTGAAACCGTTCCGACTCAGAAAGGATGGGATATGGATAGAGCGGTGGATACTGTAATTCAATTTTGGATGAATCACCCGGATAGGATTCGCTACTGGAAAGATCGTCTAGAGGGTGCCGGGAACGCAAATGTACTGGTGTCACGAATCGCAGATATGCCGTCGCTCAAAGCCCAGTTTAACTCGCTGTTCAAGGAAAACTAAAAGGCAGAAGGCTCTAGTCCAGTAGGTTGGGTTGAACGATAGTGAAACCCAACACCATAGCAAAATTATAGCAATCGCCATAGCGGTTAGGACGCATCATTTATGTAGAGACCAAACATGGACGGTTTCTACAACAGTATTCCTTTAGGGTGAAGTACCCCAACTTGCTTCGCTGAAGTTGGAGCTTCCAACTTCTAAAAACAATGACGGTCTTATTCGTCTTCGGAGTTTCCCGCTTCATCCGTCGATGCCTCTCCAAACCCATGTTTGGTTTGGTCTTACAAGGGCGTCCACAGGCAGCCGCCCGCCTTCCGCAGGCAGTGAT